>CAZTXE010000001.1:0-25197 GCA_964617305.1 uncultured Candidatus Saccharibacteria bacterium
TAGGAGTTTCATTTGCAGTGGTTGTTAGTGATTCTAATTTCATAACAGGACTCGTCGTCCCGATGCCGACGTTGCCGTCCCCATCAACAAACACATAATCTTCCCCAGCTGAACCCTCCAAGTGAAACATATCCTCTGAAGCAGATTGCGTTATCTGTAGTAATGAGTCAGGTGTTGTTTCATTGATGCCGACGTTGCCGTTTGTTGATTCAACCCTCATTCTTTCAGTCCAAGTCCTAGCACTTCCAATTGTTGTCGCTGGAGAAGTTTCTACAATAAATCCTGCTGCTCCAAATTTTTGTTTTACAGCGGCATAATTACCGAAGGAATTATTGCTACTATCAGTATGACTGACAAGATATGGTCCTATGGTCGTGTTTCCTCCAAATGCCAATGATTGGTCAGAGGCAAATTGGTTCGTAATCATTGAGTTTGTATTATTAAATACTGTCAATTTTTCAGCTGGCTCCGTCGTCCCGATGCCGACGTTTCCTGTGTCTCTTTCTACCGTCAACCTAGTGTTAATTGTTGCTCCATTTCCAGATTTTAAATAAAAATTATTATCTCCTCCGTCAAGCATCATTCTAAAACCTCCAGAATTAGCATCACCAAAAGCTCCATTCGCCTCTGAGTTTGCTTCTGTTAAATCAAATATGGCATCATTTCCACTTAGTGTGTGTATCAATAAATTTGAATCTGCCGCATTAGGACTATAAATATTTAACTTACTTAACGGACTCGTCGTCCCGATGCCGACGTTGCCCTGAATATACATTGGGCCTGCTGTTCCAGTATAATCATCAAGAAAATTATATCCTCTTGATTGAAATTCTAATGGTTGAGTATTGTAGGAGGTCATTGTTGTTTTTCCTCCAGCAGAAATACTCATATCAAAATTGTTTGAATATGCATCAAGGAAATTACCTGACCCAGTTGTATAAAATTTATTTGCTTTTATACTGCCATCCACTTCTAACTTTTCCCCAGGACTCGTCGTCCCGATACCGACGTTGCCTCCTTCTAAAAGAGTTATACCTATGGCATTCCCTGCAATAAGCTGAAGTGCAGAACTTCCATATTTGCCTCCAATCACCATATCAAGATTTGAAGAACCAGTTACTAAACTATCTGTTGCTCTGGCTACTCCTATAAGACCCATTTCAGTGCTATCAGTATCTGAAAAAGAAATTGCACCTTCAACACTTGCTTGTTCTTTTAATTCCAACATTCTGCTCGGACTCGTCGTCCCGATGCCGACGTTGCCGGCTGAGGTATCAACGTAGAGCTGATTCGTATTCACTGCGAAGTCGCCAGTGGTGGAGAGATTTACGTTTACACCTGAGCCAGCGACTGGTTCCAGCGTCAATGCTCCTACCTGGGTCGTGATCTTAGGTGCGGCCGATGCATTTGCTCCAAAGGTCAGGGTAGGCACTGTTGCAGTGTCATCTGTGTCTATTTCAAAGGTATTGTTAGAGGTGCCGCTTGTAACGCTAGGTCCGATTAAGCTATCAGCTGTCAATGAGCCAGCTACGGTGACATTGCCGGATTTATCCATGGTAAACTGAGAAGTTCCGTCGCCATCCTGGACAAGAAAGAGATTTAAATCCTTATACGCGGTCGCCCCTGCTGCGCCAGCAGTATGATTTGAATCCAGAGTCAAGCTAGTGGCAGAGCCGATCGCAGAGACTGTAAAAACCTCGCTTCCTATCTTTATGGCATCCCCTACTGCAAGCTCTGTGTCAAATGCAGTGGTTGCGCCTGTCACTGCAGCTTCATTGATGGTGACTGTGACTGTGCCTGTGAGGGCAGTAGTAAGGTTACCTTTTATGTGGACATTGGCTGCAGGGGCAGTGGTACCGATACCGACTCTACCAGTTCCCTGCATAATCCTCATTGCCTCAGAATTTCCTGGACTAAAGGCTATGTGTTCATTGCCTCCGTCGGACTTTATTTCATGATAAAGATGTCCGGCCTTATAAGGGACAATCTTAATAGCGCCTGCGCCAACACCTGAACTTACACGCAAACCATCACTTCCCACTATATCTAAATCTGTTGCAGGTGTGGTCGTGCCGATGCCGACGTTGCCATTCCCTTGAATAGTCATTTTAACATTATCATCATCCACATCAACTTTTGTTGCAAAGTGAATATCTCCTGCGTCGTTATTATATCTATTTCCAATAAATACCTCTCCTGTTCCTGGATTTTCCCAAAGTGCCAATCCCTGCAAACCTGCATTTGCACCAACCCTCAAATAATCAGTTTCTCCATTTAACCAATTATACCTAATATCACTTATTACATCTAACTTCGCCGCTGGACTAGTCGTCCCGATGCCGACTCGCGTGTTCTGCACCCCTCCCGTCCCATCGGCTTCTCCGTAGATCTTCATCACAGGAGTCGAGTCGAGTGAGAAGCTGTAGCTTTCCTCGGTCCCCGCTGCGGGTACGGAGGACACAGGCATGTTAATCATTGTCACCGCACCACTGTCCTCTGTCAATCCGATGGTCCCGATGTTCAGCGCGCCTCCAACTTCGATTTCGTTGTTGGTGTTTACTTTAAACATATTCACGACTCCCGTTCCCGCCGAGTCCACTCCAGCGAACCACGCATCGTTTGGTATTTGAATGTAGTCAGTGGTGTCTTCCACTAGTCGCATCATTTCTACCCCTCCCGAGATGAGGGAAAGCTGGTCAGTACCCGACGAGCCCATTCCAGTGTCATAGTCAGATAACACAGCAAAACCAGGATTTGTTGCAGTTGCGTATTCATCCAATATAACATTTCCACCAGTTCCTGATTCCACACGACCCGCTAAAATGTTAAATGTATTTGTGCCAGCTATTCCAAAACTTAAAACATCATCTGATGATTCGTATAAACCTGTATCTCCATCTCCGAAAGCTAACGATGGTGTCGCAACAGCTCCAATAACTCCCGCAGGACCAATAATTACTTGATCGGTTGTGGCGGTTCCTGTTTCCACGAGTCGAAGCATTTCTTTCGCTCCGGCGATAAGGGAAAGCTGGTCGCCAGAGTTGGTCCCCATTCCTGTATCAGAGTCTGAACTATTTGGAACGACGCTCGGCGTGGTTGCTGATGGGGTAGACCGAATAAGTTTCGAACCAGTAACCGTTCCTATTCCGGTAGATGTTATGGTGAGGACATCCGTACCGGCTGCTGAAAAGTGAAGATTATTATCGACACTTTCCCAAAATCCCGTATTACCATCTCCAAACGCTAAATTGGGTGCGGCAGCGGTTCCAGTGAGATCCGCTTGTGGATTAATGATGAATTGCTCGGTCGTTGCTTCAGAAGCTCGAGCGATTTCTTTCGCTCCGGCGATAATAGAAACTTGATCGGCGGCGTTTGCTCCGATTCCGGTATCTATATCATTATTAGAAGGCATAAAGACAGGATTTGTTGCCGTTGGGTCTTCGTTTCTAATGACGGCTCTACCAGCTGAACCGGCTTCAAAGGAAGTTGATGTAAACAAGAACGGAGCCGTACCCGCAACTGCAATATTGAGTTGATCATCACTCGCTTCATAAAACCCGGTATCTCCATCTCCAAAAGCTAAAGTAGGAGCAGCAGAATGGTCTCCAGGAGTTTCATTTAAACTTAACAAACCGAGTGGACTCGTCGTCCCGATTCCGACGTTTCCAGAACTGTCGATTCTCAATCTTTCGGTACCGTTTGTATAGAGAGCTGTTATTCCGTGTGTCCAGTTCGTATCATTCTTACTTGTTTGACCAATTTTGAAGAGTCCCGCAGCGGCTCCAGTTGTTCCTGGTGTATAGCTCATATGAATAGCATTGTCGTGGGAGTAGTTTTTCGACAAAATCCATTGTTGTGTAGCGGCACCATCTCCATAAAGCCAGAGGGCATTATTGATAGCTTTTATTGTGTAGGGGTCTGTCGCGGCGGTACTTGCCAATTGGATGTCTCCGCCATCAACGTGCAATTTCGTTGCCGGACTCGACGTCCCGATCCCGACGTTACCTGCAAAATAATTCGTGCCAGCCACAGAATAAATACCATAATTTGTAGTTCCTCCTGTTGCTGAGAAATAACCTGCTGTAACTGTATTATTTGTCTCACCTACCGCTACGTTATGTGATGCATAAACATTTCCGCCTGTTTGAGTTCCACCTGATGAATCTGCTCTTGCTTTTACTCCTATTAGTGTTCCATTAAAATCAGTAACAGCAGCACTCAGTTCTGCAAGAAAATAACCTGCGTTTTCTTCATTACCGCCATTACCACCTAATATAGATGATATTTTAGTATACCCAAAGACTCCTATATTTAATCTTCCTCCTGTGTTTACTCCTGATGCTCCAACTACTCCTATAGAACCATAAGGACTCAAAGAAGGAATTGCTATAGAAGATCCTTTTGCTATTCCAATAATTCCTGGAGGTGAATTTACTGTTGTAAAGAAATTATTACTTTTTGCAACTCCATTAACTGTAAAAGCCCCACCCTCTGAACCTAATATTGTTCCTTTTGTATGTAGTTTTTGAGCAGGACTCGCCGTCCCTATTCCCACATTCCCCGTACTATCCTCCACAAATATCCCTGCTCCGCCGTCTTCATACAGCTTCAACCCGTCGGCTCCTGTAGCCGTCACTTGCTTGGTGGTGATGTTGTCGGCGGCAATTTCGATGTTTCCGAGATTTGAAGTTCCGCTTACAGTTAGATCACCCGCAATAGTTGTGTTCCCTGAATTATCAATCACAAATTGATTGGTTCCATCTCCATCCTCTACAGCCAGTAAGTTAGGGTCAGTGTAAGCAGTGGCTCCAGTTGCTCCTGCTGAGTGAGCTGAATCAAGTGTTAAGCTCGTAGCACTTGCAATGGCTGAGATAGTGAATATTTCACTTCCTATTTTAATTGAATCACCTACGGCTAGTTCTGTGTCAAATGCTGTAGTAGTTCCTGTTACGGTTGTAGATGCTGCTGTAACATCTACTGTACCTGTTAATGCTGTGGTTAAACTACCTTTTAGATGTAATTGTGCTGTTGGGGAGGTGGTGCCGATGCCGACGTTGCCACTTGTTGAAGCAAGTATTACATTCCCAACAGTTGTTTCTATTGATCTGAAATCAGCAGCAGAAGTAAGGGTCGGATTAATATAAAGCCCCCTAGTGATTCCATTTGCTCCACCAGTCTGATTAACGGTTCCAGTATATGTATAACCATTAAATACTCCAGTTCCTGAACTTGGTTGGAAATTTCTAGTATTTGTAAAAACATTCAATGTTCCACTGGTGAGTATCCCAGTTCCTGTAGCACTAAAAGTAGAATTCGATGATACTACTGAAAAACTATTCGCAGCTGTAGCAGTTCCACCACTACTAACTTTAAAATAACTACTACCATTTAATTGCAAGTCCATCATATTCCCGCCAAATCCACTTGGAGCATTAACACCTAATCCTGTTCCAGCAGTAGACCAACCAGTAGAAGTTGCCCCAGATGGCTCAATAAGTAAATATGGTTTGGTTGTTGTAGCATCTCCACCTGTTCTTATCCAAGTACCATCACCCTTTATCCCTGGTTGTGATAATGCTCCATTTATAGCCACATGTAATCCTGCCACCGGACTCGTCGTCCCCACCCCGACATTCCCTTCAACTAACAAACCATTCGTAGGGGCTGTATTTGTTCCAGAGTAAGTGGCACCGATTACCGCACCCCCTTCAACATCGAGAGTGTTCGTCGGACTCACCGTCCCAATCCCCACATTCCCACTCTTATCAACAATAAACTTTCCAACAGAGTCTCCGTTATCAAGTTCAAATAAGTTAGGGTCAGTGTAAGCAGTGGCTCCAGTTGCTCCTGCTGAGTGAGCTGAATCAAGTGTTAAGCTCGTAGCACTTGCAATGGCTGAGATAGTGAATATTTCACTTCCTATTTTAATTGAATCACCTACTGCTAGTTCTGTGTCAAATGCTGTAGTAGTTCCTGTTACTGTAGTAGATGCTGCTGTGACAGCTACTGTTCCAGTGAGAGCCGTGGTTAAACCACCTTTTGTGTGGAGTTGTGCTGTTGGGGAGGTGGTGTTGATGCCGACGTTGCCAGAACCTTGAATAGTTAATCTTGTATTTGTTGATTTTGTTCTAAAATAAATATCAGCATTATCATCAGAAGCCGTATTATCTATATATAAATCACTATTAGGATTATATTGTATAATTCCACGTCCCCCAGAATAACCTCCTATTACAATAGAACCTGCAACCGCGTGTGCTCCATAACTTGGAGCATAGCCACTAAATGTAGCTTGATTTACACTTGAACTATAAACATGTAATGGACTCCCTGGTCCCGTCGTCCCGATGCCGACGTTGCCAGTATTTACGATTAAATCTCCATCACTCTGTAATTCTAAAACCTGAGCATTAGATGAATCTATTATACTAATATAATCACTTGTTTGAGAAGCAATTCCTTTAATCTTTAAACCATCACGACTAGTAGAACCAATAATTGCCCCAATTTGCCCTGCTCCTAAATTACCTCCTGCCCTTAAAACATCATCAACAATTAAATAACTTGATACGTGAGCTGTGCCTGTAACATCTAATTTATAACTCGGACTCGTCGTCCCGATGCCTACGTTGCCATCAGGAAAAGTATAAGCTCCTGAACCTAATCCAAATACTGCATTCGTCACATCATGAGTTATACTTACCCATTCATCATTTGCTGTATCTGGTGCCGTTGCAGATTGTATATAGAGGGTTGGATTTGTTTGTGCTGTATGGTCATAATCTTGATTATTTGTATTTCCAAATACTATTTGATTACCAAGTTGCGTGGAGTTATTTATTAAAAACTGCTGATATAAATGGTCTGCTATAAATTGCATTCTACTACTACCCCCTTCTACAAAATTTATTTTTGCTGTTTGTTGCGTATCAGTCGCTCCACCCACCTCCATTCCAGCATCAAAATCAGCCCGACTATCAAATTGAGCTATTCCTGTTGCCCTAAAAGTTCCACTTACATCTAGCTTCGCCCCTGGACTCGTCGTCCCGATTCCGACGTTTCCATCTGTTGTTACAGCTATTCCAGAATGAGAACCATATAATCCAGCTACTTGAGCATAAGTAGCTCCAGCTTGTCCAAACACCCATTTACCTGCATTTCCTTCAAATTGAGCAAAAGCAGAATTAGCGTTCACATACGTATGTAAAATTGCCCCTGGACTCGTCGTTCCTATTCCGACGTTGCCACCATCTTTTAAGAAAAATCTATTATCAGAAACTCCATCTTCAGTAAATCTTAACCCCCCAGAAGCATATTGAACATGCCAATCGTCAGTAGCTCCATCTCCACTTGTCCAATACATCGCACCCTCATATATTGATGACCCCGCAACATGTAATTTCCCACCAGGACTCGTCGTCCCGATTCCGACATTCCCAGTTATAGATACATTTGTAAATCCTCCACTGTTAACAGTTAGCAATGTCCCCGCTCCATCTGCCGAAGTCAAAACTGCGGTTCCTCCTATCCTGTAATCTCCCACATTTGAAGCTGTTTGTGAATTAATAGTGCCATTTACTTCTAGCTTCGCCCCCGGACTCGTCGTCCCGATACCGACGTTGCCTGAACTTCCTTCAACAAATAATCCAGTTCCTGATGCCCACTCTATTTTTGTATCTACATCAAATTGATTTTCATTTAAAACAATACCATAACCTGAACCTGTATTTATTTCAATATTTCTATCAGCAGTTAATTGTAATTTGTTATCTGAATCAATTGAAAAATCCCCTACTGAATTTATAGATATTTGAGTTGGACTACCTCCGTCATAACCTACTATTAATTGAGGAGAAGCTGTGCTATTTATCTCTAATTTAGCTCCAGGACTCCCCGTCCCAATCCCCACACGCCCTCGTTTATCCATGACCATCTTACTCACCGCATCTCCATTATCGATGGCAAAGAGATTGCTGTCTTTGTACGCCGTCACCCCAGCCGCTCCCGCGACATGGTTAGAATCAATCGTAAGAGCGAGATCATTTGGAGCCGTTGCCACAGTGAAGACCTCACTTCCAATCTTAATTGCGTCCCCAATCGCAAGCTCTGTAGTAAACGCCGTTCCCACTCCTGTAACACTCGCTTCCCCTGCTGTTACCGATACGGTTCCTGTAAGCGCTGTTGTCAGTCCTCCTTTTGTGTGGAGTTGTGCGGTGGGGGAAGAAATGCCGATACCGACGTTTCCACCACTCTTTATTATCATCTTCACATCAGAGTAAGAAGCATCTGATGAGTCAACAGTGTTATTATTGGCAAAATATAAATCCCCAACAGCAGATGCCCCTGTTTCTTTCCATGCTATCAAACCTTTTGAAGTAACAGAACCAGACGCAGAAGAGAAGAGTACTCCTGCTTCATCTCCTGTATTACTTCTCGTATCGTGAACTTTTAAATAAGTATTACCTGATGAACCTTGAACGTGTAATTTCTTTTCTGGCGTTGCCGTCCCAATCCCCACCTTATCCGCACTCACATCAACAAACAATTTATCAGTATTCACCGTCAAATCACTCGCCACTGTTAAATCGTCAGCCAAGGTGAGTCCACCCGTTGCCGTGAAGTCTGTTCCCGCATTTCCAATATTAGTAATGATATTGGCATTCATATCCCAGTTTCCGTCATAGGATGTATCTCCACTCACCGCCAAGTCCCCCTGCACAGTCAGATTATCTGACACCGCATCTCCGAGCCAGACACTGCCGTCCACTTCCAAGTTTCCTTTGATGTAAACATCATCAACAGTTGTGGCATTCGCGTTCCCCGTGTCATCTCCCACCGTCAGTCCAGCTGTCGGAGACGTGTCTCCGATACCGACTTTCCCAGCACTATCAATAAAGAGCCTGTCACCCGCATTAACTCTCAATGCAAGACTGTCATTTGCATGTGAGTAAGTTATAGATCCAGCATTGCTATCACTCGCATCTGCAAATTCAATTGTACTATTTGCAGACGCTCCCCCCAATATGGTTATCAATGCGTTTGTAGTGGTATTATTATTTGCCTGAAAGACGGCAACTGTATTATTCAAATAGGATGGTTCACTTCCTGCACCATCGACTACATGCAATTTTTTACTCGGACTCGCCGTCCCAATCCCCAAGTTTCCACCACTGTTTATATAGGAATCTCCCGAACCAATAAGTTGTATTACCTGTGCGTTTACATTCGCTCCATCATTATAAATTCTAAATATTCCATTTCCATTACTATCGCTCCCCAACATTCCAGAGAATTTATTATCAGCCTGTCTTAAATAAACATCCGCACTGTCTCCAACAACATCTAATTTTGCCGTTGGACTCGCTGTCCCAACCCCTGTATATCCTTTTTTGTCTACCACTACCTTGCTCACTCCGTCTCCATTGTCCACCGCGAAGAGGTTTGGATCTTTGTACGCTGTTGCTCCCGCCGCCCCCGCCGTGTGCGTGCTGTCGAGGGTAAGGAGAAGATCATTTGGTGCCGTTGCCACCGTGAACACTTCACTTCCAATCTTAATCGCATCCCCAATCGCAAGCTCTGTGGTAAAGAGTGTTCCCACCCCCTCTACCGAGTTTGAACTCGCACTCACGGTTACGGTTCCCGTGAGGGCGGTGGAGAGGTTTCCTTTTGTGTGAAGACCTGCAGTAGGAGCTATTGTGTTAATACCAATACCACTTGTTTCAATGTTCAATCTATCTATAGCTCCCGTTTGAATTCTCATATAATTCGTATTTCCAATGATTCTGGTCCCCGTAGTTCCCCATTTGAGAGAGGAATTTTCTGCCAACCTAATCTCTCCCGCTACTTCTAACTTCGCCCCTGGACTCGTCGTCCCGATACCGACGTTGCCAGAGGAATCAATCCGCATTCTCTCTGCTTGACCTGCCCAAAGAACCATATCATCTGTCTCCGCACCCAAAAGAACTTCAGTAGTCCCAGCAGTATTAGAATCCTTAAAAGCCAAATAAGCATTTGCATCTCCACTTTCGATAAGCCCCAAGGTATTAGTTGTTGCATGGTATACATGCAAAGGATTTGAAGGACTCGTCGTCCCGATACCAACGTTTCCAGTAGGAAAATATGCTTTAGAGTTTACGCTATCCAATCTTAACCACTCAGTTCCTCCTACAATTAAAGAAAGTAAATCTGAACCCGCACGACCAATACCAGTATCTCCATCACTCTGGAATGTAAAGGCGGGTGCTGTTGCACCTGGTGCTGTTGATACTATTCTTCCACCAGTTGAAACACTCGCCCCCATAGCACCTGAAAATATTTTAAATTGCTCAACTCCTGCAATATCAATTCTTATATCATCATCTAAACCCTCGTAAATTCCCGTATCCCCATCTCCAAAACTTAAACCTCCCGCCAGAGAACCAATAGTTCCATTCATATTCAAAATAGATTGAGGAGTTGTCGTTCCGATACCGATGTTCCCACCAGAAGTAATCACCATTTTCTGTGTAGCAGCTTCTGAAGCTCCTGTTTTAAATATCAATTCCGTCGCATTGCTACTCGCAGAGAACGTTCCTTCGGCCACCGCTTCAATGGCGGCTCCTACTAAGATCGCATCCGTGCCATCAGATTCCAATGGTGCATCAAATTCAATCTTTCCCAAGACATCACCATCCACAACCGTGAGTTCTTCCGTCGAGAGATCAACTGCTCCCGGAGCTCCCGGAGGACCTGAGACATTCAGAAGTGCAGTAGGACTCGTCGTTCCTATTCCGACGTTTCCTGAGGAATCAATTCTCATCATCTCAGAAAAATTCCCAGAGTAGAAAGATAAATGAGCACCATCGTTCGCAGTCCCAACTATCATTTCGTCACTATTATGATTCCATCTCAATGTTGCACCAACACTATCAGAGGGACTTCCAAATTGAATTCCAGATGTACTTGCATCAGGAGAAAGGATACTAAGTCCAGCATTCCCACTATTTTCAACAATTAAATCATCACCATCTGCATGTGCAGTGATAGTTCCCGCCGTTGCCGTGTGAGCATGGAGTGTGCCATCAGGACTCGTTGTCCCGATTCCGACGTTACCGGTTGTGTGTGCGATTACCAAACGGGTAGTATCGCCAGAGGTGCCTTCTCGAATTCCAAAAAATGAATTGGGGACATAGTTTGTTCCATCCCCAACTCCTGCCATCCAAGAAAAAGATCCTGCACGATTGTAGGTAATCATAGGAATAGCACTTTTTACTTCCAAAGTAGAATTTGGCGTGGCCGTCCCAATACCCACCTTCCCCGCACTCACATCCACAAACAGATCTGTAGAATCCACCGCTAAATCATCCGCGAGAGTGAGCCCTCCGGTCGCTGAGAAATCCGTCCCAGCGGCCCCAATGTTTATAATTTTACTATTCGCCATATCAAGATCCCCAGAGGTAAATTCCATTGCCCCTTGTACATCCAGTGTTCCTGTAACCGTTACATTGTCGAGCACCATGTCGTCTCCCAAGAGCACATCGCCATCGACTTCCAAGTTTCCCGCGACATATAAATCACCGTCACCGGTTGCAAGCGTCGAAGTTCCGGTTCCAATATTTACCAATCCGTCCACAGTAACCTTCTTACTCGAGAGCCCTCCTGAACCATCCGCCAGTCCTATGATTTTTAGGATTGGATTACTGTCGATTGAGATCGCTGTGCTGTGCTCCGTCCCTGCTGTCGATGATGCTGAAACGGGTTGATTGTAGAGCGTCGTCTGCCCCGCATCTTCTTTTGCCACGAGTGTTGAAATCTCGATGTCTGGATGATACCCCGCCCAGAGGTCTTGGATTTCATTTACAGAAAGAATCCGATTGTAAACGCGGAGGTCTGAAATGGAACCGTCGAAAGAAAGCGCTCCCGTACTATCATTTCCAATGATAACATTCGTTGTTCCTGTCGCTGGAGTTCCTGAAGCTTGATCAGCAGAACCATTGAGAGTTGGGGCGGTGTCGGTATCTCCAATATAGAAATTCACCGCTCCATCAGGAGCTCTTGTTGCTGACACAAACTGCCACGTATTCAAAGAGATGGAATTGTTTGCAGATGCTACCAACGTAGAACCGTCAGATCTAACAACCAATCTTTCATCAAATTCTCTTACCGAAAACCAAAATTTTCCATTGCCAACTATTCTACTTGTATCTGCAACAGGACCTTCTCCCCATCCACTTGGGTTAATCCATCCCGCTATTGTCACCGCTCCTGTTCCGATCATGTCGCCTCCCGTATCAATCCGTGTATCCGCTCCGTCGAATACCATCGCTTGTCCTGAGTCGTATTCTCGGACAGAAACATTATCAATCGTTCCCACGAAGTCAGCGCTTGCCACAACTCCACCGCTCGTTTGCGTAGCAGTGATAATCTCTGTGTAGGTTCCGGCCGTTGTCTGCGCTACCGTTCCATCGATCGCGGTGATGCTTCCCGCTGTTACACTATCAATCGTAAAAGTAACGGCATATTTTTGCCCACTGGTAATCGTGGTCGCTTCGACGAGATTTGAAACAGCGGTTTGTGTTCCATCACTGATTGCCGTTTCTGATGAGATGCTCCACCCATCTCCACATGTCCAGTTGACGGCACAGGCTGTGAAAAATATTTCATCTGTGATGACCTGTGTATCAAGTCCTTTGTTTCCATAGTCCGCTGTGAAGACGGCACTTCCCGTCAATGTTCCGTGGTTTGCATTTCCAGTTCGGTCCGCAATCGCACCGCTCGTTGTTTGAGAATCTTCACTGAGTTTCCAGTGAGAAATCAATCCTTTGTTGTTGTCAGTTTGCAATCCAGATCCGAGTGCCACCATATCATCTCGACTTCCTCTGAACACATTTTTTGTTCGACTCCCCGAAGAGTTCACCGATTTAATCCATGTGTTTAGTGGTAATTGAACATATCCCGTTGTTCCTTTCACCATCCGGAGAATCTCCGATCCTCCTGCAATGAGGGAGAGTTGGTCAGCGACGTTCCATCCAAGACCTGTATCCGTGTCGCTCTTTGTTGGGAGTATATTTGGATTCGTTGCGGATGGGTCTTCTGCAATGAATGCTGACCGAGAAGAACTCAGTCCTCCAAAAGTCGTTCCATCCATTACCCAGTTTGAAACCCCTGCAATTGAAATCTTTATTTCATCATCCGAACTTTCATAGAACCCCGTATCTCCATCTCCAAATGACAATGTCGGTGTTGCCGCATCATTTTCCAGTGGAAGGTGGAGTTTACTGGTTGGTGTTCCCACTCCGATTCCGATGTTCCCCGCTGCGCCCACTGTCATCCGTTCCACACCCGTTGTGAAGAAACGCAGTTGATCGTTGTCGGCTCCGGCAGAATCTTCTGCACTCACGTAAGTGTCTCTGTCAACATCAATAAGTCCTCCCAATGCCCCCCAAGTACTCACGCTGTATCCTTCAAATTGTGCAATTGTGGAATTGTATCGCATAGTCCCTGTCGTTGGCGTTCCTGGTCTCTGAGCCGTAGTACCTATCGGAACTGTTATACCATCCGTCGCACTGATGTGGAACGTTGTCGATGGACTTGTTGTTCCGATTCCCACATTTCCATTTCCTGAAATTCTCATTCGTTCGGCCACTGCCGCTCCGCCAGTCATCGTCTTGAACGTAATCGCTCCCGCTTCTGCAGTATCGGTGACATCAGTTACAATTCCTTCAATCACTCCCACCACTTCGTTGTTTCCGTCCGCTGTTTCTACTTCGAAATCAATCCCCGTTCCGAGTCCCGCCACTGGTGTACTCGTTGAAGTCCGAGTCAATCTGAGACCTGACACGGCAGAGGAGGTAAGCGCTCCTGTTTCTTCTGCGTGGAGAAAACGATCGGGAGCCGTTGTCCCAATTCCCACATATCCGGTACTCATAATTCGCATCGCTTCGGTCGCTCCCGCGGTGTGGAACCGCATGGATGAATTAATGTGGTCATACCGAATCCGTCCTCGGTTGTCATCCTCTGGATCACCGAAGGCAATCTGTCCGTACTTCGTATTTGGTGTGAGAAGAGTGATTCCCGCATTGTCGCTGTTTTCGAGAATCAGTTCATCTGCATTTCCGTCTGACAACGTTACGCCAGAACTCGCTGAGTAGATGTGTGTTTTTCCTACAGGAGAAGCGGTTCCAATTCCCACAAGTCCTGTGTCTTTTAGGTACAACGTATTCACTGGAGTTCCATTTTGAACCACTACAACGTTGTCCCCTCCAAATTGGAGCGCGTCATTGATCACATAATCGTCATTATTGTTCACCCCTGTCGTCCACCCCTGAGCATCATTTGTAAATTCATAACCAGCATAAGTATCAGTCCCCGTAGACTGAAGTCGCACATAGTTATTGGCATCATCATAGATATGCAAATTACGTGATGGTGTCGTTGTCCCAATACCAACGTCCCCATCTTTCGCGACAAATCCCCTCCAACATTCTCCATTTTCAACATTTGTATCACTGTCGTAATCCACAAATTTATACCCCGTCGGACACACGCCTACCGAAGGGTCTGTGGTTTCTCCTACATCCAGAAGTGCCTGCGGGGTTGCTATTCCAACCCCAACTTTGTCGTCGGTGAGGTCTCCCGTGGTGCCGTTATCATCACGAAAAATATTCCGAAGCATATCGGCAATATCATTGAATTCTGAATATAAAAATCGGTCCCCAGCTGCTTTTACAGGGACCCCACTGATGTCGTTAATCGTTGCAAACCCTGTCGAGACGTACAGCAACCCCATCCCAAGGATGAGTCCTTTTATAGTTAAAACAAAGGGGTTTTTGTAGGTCATACGGGTACGAATTTGGGGTTCCTTACTAATGCGAATTTTGCCTGAAAAAGCGGATATCTCCAAAGAAAAGACCCTAAAAGTATGGATTTTACGTTGCAAAAAAATACATTTGTTTTGAAACACCATTCAACCCGGGTTCTAAGAACCCGGGTTGTTATTTTTTCATCATTTCAAATATTAATTTCAACGCCTCAGCTCGTGTTAATTTTCCGTGCGGTCGAAATGTTCCATCTCCGTACCCGCGCACCATTCCACGATTTACAGCCTCGGAGACCCACGGCTTTTCCCATCCGATGACATCGGCGAAGATTGATTTCGAGTTCGAACTCTTAGAGTTCGAACTCGAAAAACCAGAAACCGACAACAGAATTTTCACTCCTTCCGCCCGCGTCAAACTCTGCAATGGTCGGAACGTTCCATCGGGATATCCCTTCACCACACCCGCTTTTGCTAATATTTGCACCGCATCGAAATACTCCGGATCGTGCACATCTGTGAAGTTTGGATTCTGAGTTCGAACTCTTAGAGTTCGAACTCCTTCAAATGCCTTCACCACCATCTGTGCAAACTCCGCTCGATCAATCGCACGATTCGGATGCAATTTCCCATTAATCTCCGGCTCTAATAATCCTTCTTCCACCGCTCTGACGATATATCCATGCGCCCAATGATTTGCATCATAATCTTTAAAGAACGCTCTATCCGATGATTTCACTTCCTCCCGTTCGCCCTCCAAGACGGAGAGACACCGAAACTCTGTGCAGAAATTCACCTCCTCTGCCATTCCAAATCCTTCCGCCACAAACTCGGGGAATTTCACAAAGAGTTCTTTTTGCGCTTCTGAAAACGGAGCGATTTTGATATGCGTTTCCGCTCTCACAAGTTCTGGAAAATTAAACTGTTGCCACACTCCTGTCATTCCGACCAACGCGGAGGAATCCCTTTTTTCAATTTCATACAAAGGCACTCCATTTAAAAATCTCATTTCTCCTTCAAGCGCATTCGAATCTAGTTTTAAAATTTCCCGAAGTAATTCGATTCGAGAAACGGAATTCAAATTGTCTTTCAATTCGACTCGCGTCGTTTCATTGTTAAAAAAACTCGTTGCAATTCCAAATGTACGACCGATTGCCAGCAGTGCATCCAAGTCTGAAGTTTGGCGCTCTTCTTTTTTTAAAATTTCCGCAATTTTTAGCCCCCCCCACCTCCGAGGTACGAAATGCCCCCCTGAGACGTTTTTGATTTCAGACGATCCAACTGTTCGCCCTACAAAGAAAAATGAATCTGAGAGCATTTGTGAAAGAAAAAATTTCGGCACCACTTCTTTCATTTCCCATTTCTCGCTATGAACAAACATGTCCTCGACTCCGATCGAGGATCCACTCAAGGAGTTTAGTTTTTTCAGAAATTCTTCTTTTTCTACTAAATTTGGACTCGATCGAAAAAGTTTCAACGGAAATCCTCCCGAAATTTTTGAAAAGAAGGCAAGATCGTTTTCCAAATCCTCTACAAATTGAAGAACCACATAACTTTCAGTAATTTCATTTTCTAGAAACACCGATGGATTCTCTCCCAAGGTTGTTTCATCAGTGATAAGAAATACCGCTCTGTATTGGGGATCGACCGTCCAACCATGCCCAACGCCCATGAGGGCTTTTGTAATATCAGTCTTCCCTACCGGCGCTACTCCCGATAAGAACCCAAAAAAGTCCTTTTTGAAATCAAATGTATTGCGTTGAAATTCTTCATCGTGCCAATTAATTCCGTCCGAGAAAAACCCAATCCGGATTCGAACCTCCTCAGAAAAATTTTCGAGTAAAAACTCTGTCCAGTCCTTGGCTCTCTTCCAAGGCAATCCCCCAAGCGATCCTGATCTATCTACGAGAATAGAAACTTCTTGGATATCTTTCTTTGGTGGTTTTACAAATTGCGCTCGGTATTCCATTCCTAAATACGGCACTCCTATTTCCGCATCGGGGAGATTTGACCAAAGGAATTCTATTTGCGATTGAGGCATTCCGTTCCACAAAAAAGTCACCCCATCTGACGTATCAGTGAGTCCGTTTTTTCCAAGGGAATGATAAAAATGCTCCACAGATTCCCCAAGCGAGAATGCAATCTCTGTATTTTCAAATGACGCACTGTCACTGAGAAAAACAGGAAGAATCGAAAAATCATCTTGATGAGAAATTGGAACATTGAACACTTTTTTTGTTCTAACTTTCTGTCGCCCTCCTACGGCTATGTTTTCTGATCGAAAGAGCCTTGGGAACTGGCTCGTTCCCCACCCCAGCAGTGAGGCATCTTTGCGCTCCTGCGCTTGTGTAAAAAGATATACCAGTCGTTCTATTCCTTCCAAAGAAGAATACGCTCGTCCCTCCATCCCTACGAAGAAATCCGAAATTTCCACCCCCTGCTCAAGGGGTTCTAATTCCTGAAAAACAATTTCTTTTTCTGAAGGATTGTAGAGCTCTGTAACGATTTCTATACGAGCATTGTCCCCCTCTACATTAATGTGAACCTGTTTCTGGGTGACTTCAAGAATGCTCTCCGAAAAAAACGCAGACGTGCTGTTTGTTAAAAAAATCAAAAGGATCAGTTTCCACAGTTTCATACGAGAGTAATTGTAAGGAGAAATCTAATTTCAAACAACCCATAGGCGCGGTCACGTGACCGCGCCTACGAAAAGTTTTAATTGTTATTCTGATTCCCCTTCTACCGTAATCCGATCTTTAAATGATGCGACAACACCCTTGGCATCGGTAATCTTGAGAGAAACATCGAAGTCTCCTGCAAACTCATAGATATGTGTTGGCATGAAATCACGAGATACGTTTCCATCTCCAAAGGTCCAAAGATAGTTTGCAATAGACCCTGTTGATTGCGTTGGATCGAATTGCACTTCGAGTCCGTTATCAACATTCGCAATCGCTTCAAAGCTCGCACTCAATGGAAGTGATCGAACGGAGATCAGTGTTTCTGTTTCCGCAATTTCCTGTTCTGATGTGAGCACCTTGAGTGTCACCGGAAATGATCCCGCACTATTGAATTCATACGAAAGCTTTGCGCCTGCTTGAATCGGTTCTTTCCCCGGAAAGGTCCATGTGTAGAGTACTATTTCTCCTTTGTCTGTTGTAGAACCAGAACCGTCAAACTCTACTGTCAGTGGAACCGTTCCAAACCCAGGATCAGCATTGATACGAGCCTGAACTCCCGTCCGATCAACAATAACTCTCTTTATAGAGGTGAACTCATTTTCATAGGAATCAACAACCGTAAGTGCTAAATCATATTCTCCTGATTCTTTGTAAACATACGTTGTCTTTTCTTTGAAATCATCATACACACCGTCGTTCTCGAAATCCCATTTCCATTCAACTGGATTATGAAGCGCTGATACATCCGCACGAAGCTCTACCTCAAGTGGAGAATTCCCTCTTAATATATCCTCTGTAGAAGCGGGATTGGTAATAATTATTGGTTTCGCTCCTTCCAATTGTGGCGTCACCGTAATTATCTGTTCTACTTTATCACGCTCTCCGACATCATTTTCGATGATGAGTGTCACCATATATTCTCCTGGTGCTCTGAACGTTCTTTCTAGTTTTCGTCCCACAACAATTTCTGTTTCTCCTTCAACTTGCCACTGATAGGAACTAATCGTTCCAAATCGTGTGTACGATTGCTCTCCAGAAAGTTTCACCGAAAATGGAGGCACGCCCACAAAGCCTTTGTCAGAAACAATTTTTCCTTGAATATTTTCTGCTGATTCCTCAACAATAATCAATTTTTTGAGAACCGCTGTATCATGATTTGTTCCTGTCACCCGAAGTGAGACTTCCACCTGTCCAACTTTTGAAAAGGTATGTTCAAAAGATGTTTTCTCATTCTCAATTATTTCAAATGAACCATCTCCATCCATGTCCCACTCATAAAGTATAATTTCACCATCTGGATCGTTTGATGCTCTTGCATTAAATTGCACCGTAAGGGGAACAGGGCCTTGTTCTTTGTCGACTGAGTACAGTGCTTGTACGGCTTCGTTCACAATAATAACTTGTTTTTCTGATGTATACGTCTTCTCCATTTGTGCGGAAGGAGAGTAATAATCGACCGAAACAAGCACCATGTATTTTCCGTTATTGTTTCCTTTTTTGAGGAACCGGTGTGCAACTTTTGGTCCTGTTGCATCAAATCTTCCATCGCTTTCAAAATCCCAATTAATTTGTCGTACGAGGTCTTCATCGATTTGTTTGAACAGTTCCGTCCCGACATCGAACTCCACCATCACTGGCGCATGAAGCCCAATAACTTTCTCTGGAACCGTTGCTATAATTGAGTTATTGATCTGTCGGTGCTCTGCATTGGCATTTGTAATAATCCAAAAGATTCCAACCCAAAGGACACAAACGACAACAAATATTCCGAAGAAGAATGCCGATTTTTTTCCATATTCTCCACGATTCACGGCTTCCTTTCCGAGCATTAACCATTGGAAAAATTTAATAAGAGTTCCAATCAGAAAAAAGATTGCTAAAAATCCAAAGATGTAATTCGTCAGATTTAACAATGTCGATTGGAGATCTGTTTCTTGAATATTAAGCGCTTCGAATAAAGGATTTGAAACATCTCCTCCTAAAAGTCCCCACAAAAGGAGAACGTAAAAGATGGCGAGTAATATTCCTCCGAACGTTATGAACCATCGGAACAATGCCCATGCTCCCATTTTTCTTCCAGAAGCCATCTCTTCAATATCTTCCTTTTTTTCTGCTGGGGCAGCCTCTTCTGGTAATTCTTCTTCGTGAATACTTTCCTCCGCTGTAGGAGCCTCTGTCACTGGTGCAGCCTCCACAGGTGCTGGAGCTTCTGTTTGTTCAACAGGTGCTTCTGCAATTGGTACTTCCGCCACAGGAACTGCTGGAATAACCGGAGCCTCTTCTGTAGGCGCGGTTGATTCAATCTCTGGAAGAGAAGTATTTGGTGCCGGAGTTCCCTCTGTATCTAAAGAAGGATCTGTATTTGGGTTTGTGTTTTCGTCCATATTTTTAAAAAAACGGATTTTCTACCTCTAATAATGACGGAAGAAGGCACTCCTTGTCAAAGTTTTCATAAACGAATTCTATCGAACAGAAATCATTCGCTGACTCTCCGAAGAAACAATATGGAGCCCATCAGAAACTTTTACTCCCACTGCGTACGTTCCCACTTCTTCAAATGGATAAAGAAGAAATGACTCTGCTACCTCTCTCGAAAATAAAACGATTCCCCCTTGAGAAACGATCCATTTATACGTGAGGATATCGTTCTCTGTATCTTGTGCGATAACATCAAAACGAACCAATTCCCCTTTCATCACCCCTGTTTCGCTCACGGTGAAGTCTGCAATCACAGGCGGTTCATTCCTGCTCTGATTATTATTTTCAAATACAAAGGCTTCCGTTCCTTGTGAAATCGTCCTTCCTCCATCACTATCAGTAGCGGTCACTCGAAAGGAAATCTCACGAACTCCGTTCCGGTATTGTGAAAAATCAAAATAGGCTTGTCCCATATCGAGTAATTGCGTATCGGGAAGGACTTCTCCGTTTTCTATTGGTTCGAAAAAATACTGGCTAATCGGCGTATCTGTATCGGTATCTTCCGCATATGCCGTAACCAAGAAATCCACAGGACCTGTTGGAAGTATCATATCTCCCTGATTTATTTTGTAGGAAATTGGTTCCTTAAATTCGGGATTTTTATTTTCCACCTCTATTAAAAGAGATGTCTGATCACTTTGATTTTGATCCCCTGGTGTATAGACCGTCAATTGAACGGGATATATTTCCGCATTACTGAAGTGTTTATTCAAAAGAAGTCCCACATCACATTCTGTAGAAACCGGAACTCCTCTCACTGACCAACTATAATTAAGATTCGCGTTCTCACATCCAATAGCTCCCATTCCATCAACTGCTGAAGCTCTGATAAGAACATTCGTATTCCCTCTTTCATTTCTTGCAATAGAAACCATTGCAGATGCATTTTCCCACGAGTCCCCTTTGTCTATTGAGTATTGAAGCAATGCCATGGGCATATCTTTCGAACGAACAGCAACTGATTTTGTTATTGAGGTAGTCTCTTCATTGAGTGTCCCCGTCAATGTGACTGAATGAATCCCCGTGCTGTGAAAAGAAATATTCTTATCAGAGGTATCTTCCACATCCCCTATTAAACTCTCTTCCTTGTCGGCCTCCCACACATATTCCACTCCTTCCTGACTTTGTGCATGAAATAAAAATGATTCATCTTCAACCAGTACGTAGGGCACTTCAAAGTCGACCCAAAGCGTGCTGACATCAGAAATGCTCTCGGTAACAATCTCAGAAACATATTCTTGTTTCCCCTCTTTGTATTCCACACGGAGGCGTACTGTTTTTTCTCCTGATTGGGTGTATTCGTATTGAACAATGGGGTCAGTCGTTTTTTCATCCCACTCCCCATCTCCATCAAAATCCCATTCATAGGAAATGCCTTTTGTCTCTCCTAAAACATTCACACTCCCGCTCGCATCAAATTCATATTCAGCTGGATGATGAAGTTTTTCCGTTGATTGTATCGAGACAATTTTAGCGATAGGTTTCTCTCCCGAGACGGAGAATATTCTTTTTTCTGTTTCACTTATTCCAATATTATTCGTTGTTGTTAGAGCAACTTCATAGATCCCTGGCTCTGTAAACTGCAACGCTCCTTGTTGCCCCATTTGATTGCTAAAGACGCACTGTGAAGCCTGTGTCTCCGCACAAGACCATTTGTAGTTTGTGATCGATCCAACAACGCTCATCGAGTCACTTCCATCAAGCGTTACCAATTCGTTCACACGAGGAGTGAAGTCTTCAACAACAAACATTGGGATAACACCCCCAACAATAATTTTGGTTTTCGTTATATATATCGTTCCATTTGCTTCTGCTAAGAAGATTACATTGTAACTTCCCTTTTCTCCATAGGCATGTTTCACTTGTTTCCCTGTCGCTGTTGTTCCATCTCCAAAACGCCAATCTCCCATTTTTCCATCACTACTAAAGGTGACTCCATTCATTGCACGAACAGAATTCACCATAATTCCGTCCGAGAAGGATGCTCCTCCCTCAACACTAATAGGCGCCTTATTTAAGACCACCTGCTTCTTTGGTTGCCGTCTTTTATCGGGCACATAATCTTGCACGTTATCAACCGCAGAATCCCCAACTCCAACAGAAGGGTATCGCGTAACATGTACAGGATCTGGTTGCGTTGGTATTGATCCTGCGTCTTCCGCTTGCTGCAATATTTCTTTTAATTCGTCATCAAGAATAACGTTCTCTTCTGGCGTTGTTACTGATGAAACGGCTTCTTTATCATACTGTTCTGTCACTGTTGTTGGATTCTTTTTCACATTCTGAACAAGTTGAGGAAATTTCTTTACCACAAAAACACCTCCCAGCGTTACAACAACTCCAAGGGTGACTGACACCAAAAGAAGAATAGTATTTTTTTTCATTGAATGAATGTATTTTAAAACCCTCCGCCTCCATTGAGACCTGATCGTTCTCTATGGATCTGGTCAAGTTCTCCTGGCAGTGCTCTGTTTCCCGCAGGGGCTTCTGTTTGCTGATTTCCATCTCGATCATCGGTTCCCGCAGGGGCATGCACAATAAGTGTATTTACCAGTGCGTACGACACCAATACAACCAATATTCCTATCGCGGCAAAGATCACTATCTTTTTCGCTTTTTCGTGCTGACCATCGTCTCCTCCAGCCGTAACATAAAGAAATCCTGCATAAATCAGAAATGCCACTGCAAGAAGTCCGAGGAAAGAAAGTGCAAAATTAAGCACTCCCACTAAATATACACGTGCTGATGTATTGGCTCCAATTCCATCTATTCCAAAATCTGCTGCATCGGGTAATTCAAATTCTCCACTTGGAACTGCTCCTCCAAAATTAAAAATGTCATTGATTTCGTCCCCTATCCCTCCATACGCCTCTGGGACTAAGAGAGTAAGTGCAAAGAATGCCATGAAAACGAGAAGTATTTTTTTCATAAGAAAGAATGTAAAGATGAGATAAGAATAGCCTGTTCAGGACCAAATCGAGCCTGCATGATTGTGTTTACAATGGCATAGGAACCAAAGATAAGAAGAATTCCTATGGCCACCCACATAACCACTTTTTTTGCTTTTTCGGTTTGCCCATCATCTCCACCAGCCGTGACATATAAGAATCCTGCAAACACAATCGCTAAGACCGCAATGACAGCGGTAACCGAAAGGAAAAACTTCATCCATCCGACAAGCAGTCGGTTCATATTTTTTACTTTTGAAACGCCATTATCGAGCCGGCATTTCGCAAGTTTTGCTCCTTTTTTTATTCCTGGTCCATCAAAAATTGGTTTTTCTTGATCTCCAAAACTTATATCAATATCGATAACATCCCCCAAAAGACATTCTGCATCATCTAATACGTCTTCTACATTATCTACGAAACTCGCAAATACCCCTTGAGAATGATAAGAAACACCTCCCCAAAACAGAAGTGCAACGAGAAAGGCAAAACATATTTTTTTCATAGTATTTGTGTTTTTCTTATTACAGCACAAAGACCGACCGTTTTCAAACGTTCTTCTTTTTTTGTGTGAAGATTTTTTAAAATATTTCACGAAGTTTATTTTCCCACGTTTCTTTCCAAGAAATCAAGCTTTCTTCTTCGAGCAGTTCTCCCTTCACAGAAAGTTTGAGAACAAAATCGTCTGTTGTTGTTCCTACCTCCATCGCTTCATCGCCAAAAATCTCTTGAATCTTCTCCGGATACATTGTGGAGATAATGGCACCAACGCTCTCCGAGAAGAGAATTTGAGGAAGTTGTTCCAATTGTAAATCGGCAATCGGCAATCGAAAATCTAGAGTCGCTCCTTTTCCACTTGCGAGACAAGCCTCTGCAACAGCGGTAATCATTCCTCCTTGCACAATTGGTCGCGCACAAGAAAGAAGTCCTTTTTCTGATACATTACGGAGTTTTTCCGTCCATTGTTTTACATCGCTGAAATCAATTTTTTCAACCCGAGAATCTTCTTTTTCACACGTTGATAAAAAGACTGATCCTCCTAACTTATCCGAACGTGCCCCGATTACAAAAATGGTTTCTCCTCCTTTTTGAAAGTTTTGCGAAGGAACTGTCGCTGGATCATCGACTCGTGCAAAGACTGAAACTAGAGCGCTCGGTGGAATAGATTTCCCTCCTGATTCATTATAAAACGAGACATTTCCAGATACAATCGGCACATCAAGAGCACTGCAGACTTCTTTAAGTCCTTCGACTCCGTCGACAAATTCTCCCATCTGATCTGCTTTTTCTGGGTTTCCAAAGTTGAGACAATCGGTTACTGCCAAAGGCGTTCCCCCAACACAAGAAACTTTTATCACTGCTTCTGCTACCGCATACTCTGAAGCAATACGGGCAGAAATTTTGGCCAAATTAGGATTTCCTCCCGTCGCAATAGCCACACCCGTTCGCGATCCTTTTTCTGATAACTCCGGAAAATCTCGAAAAGGGGTAAGTACTGAAGCTGCTACCATACCTCTCTCGCACGCGGTATTCCCCTGCACATTTTTATCGTACTTTTCATACACCGGCATACGCGAAGATCCGTTTACCGATTCCAATATTTTTTCGAGAACTTCAAAATTTTTCATCGGCGTCATTGTACTGAAAAATCTCGGTGCTTCAATATTTCATTTTTTTAAGACAAAAAAGCGAATTGAATCTTTGTTTTTAGAGTTCAGTACCGTTTAGGACTTCTACTTTTTTCCATCTCTATACGTGCACAAAGAAGAGACAAAAAGAGCAAAAGCCCGAAAAAAAGCGTAAGTAAAGCTTTCATGGGAATTTTGGTGGGGAAGAAAAAGAAAGGGGGCACGCACAGGGCACATCTCCTTTCCGCTTACTATAACGAACGGAGTCCACTTTTGTTACGAGCGCAAACTTTTCTCTTCTTTTGTCATCCCGGAATTCCAGAGGAATGTCCGGGATCTAGCCATGAGTTATTATCTTTTACCAAAAAACCCCTCGCAATGCGGGGGGTTTTTATCATTTCTGAGGTTATGAGATCCCGAAACAAGTTCGGGATAACTTCCACCAACGACTCACTATCGTTCGTCGGGTGTCAGTTACTTCAAAATCTTTGTTACCACTCCAGCACCAACAGTTCGTCCTCCTTCTCGGATCGCAAACCGTGTACCGTCGTTAAGCGCGATAGCCGCTCCAAGAACAACTTTGAATTTAGCGTTGTCCCCAGGCATAACCATCTCAACTCCGTCTGGAAGAATAACTTCTCCTGTAACGTCTGTTGTTCGGATGAAGA
>CAZTXE010000002.1:0-19912 GCA_964617305.1 uncultured Candidatus Saccharibacteria bacterium
CATCTAAAAAATGGATAGGCCAAATATCAATTTCAAAACAGTCCGGTCCTGATCTTCTTTGCAATTACGGATTTTGCAAGTATTGGGACAACAATAATAATGATTTTAGGATTGTGGGTGTGGAAGCGACCTGGCTTGCAGGTGCTAATGATAATAACCCTAATATAGGGATTAGACATCATAAAACAACAGGCTGGACATATAATGCAGGCGCAGAACCTACACCACCATCATATATATCTGACATGAACACAGACCATAATACAGAAATTGAAATTTCCAATGGTGAAAATGGGGCATGGAAAAGGGATAATTTAAACACAACGATTAGTGGTGGCAATGGTGAGGGGTCTATCCTTGAAGTTGTCACGTCAGCAAACAGGGCCTTTGAGTTAGGCAATATAATGCTTAGAGTGAGGGCAAATTGATAATAAAACAAACCAAAAATTTTAAATTAATCAAAAAAATTCTCTTTGATCCTGAAATGTTTGCCAGGGTTTCAGATGATTATACCAACACGGATAATTTTAATCCTGAAAAGTCTGAATGGTTTGGATGCTTTGAAAATGATCAATGCAAGGGGTTGTTAAGTGTCCATGAAGAAAATGCAGTTGTGTTAAATATCCATATGCATATACCAAGACAATTCAGGGGAAATGATTCTTTGAAAATAGGAAAGAGTTTAATTGATTACCTGGAAAATAATTGTGATGAAAGATTTGTAAAAATTAATGCCAAAATACCTGTTTTGTTTCCCGATGTTATTAAGTTCGCCAAAAAATGTGGATTTAAAAAAGAAGGGAATGATAGGAAGTCATATTTAAAAGTCGGGAAGTATTACGATAGAATCATGTTTGGTAAAAAAATAAAAAGGGGTTAATTATGCCGGGGCCTGCAGAATTTGGAGAATTTACAAAAAGCACTTTTCAACCTGGAAGCAAAAGCGAGTTTGATTTTCGGAATGCAAATCCCAATTTTCAACAACCTTTGCAGCAACAGCCTGTAGCACCTATTGTGCAGGGACCTGGAACGCTTGAACAATCTGCATTGGATGCGATTGCGCAACAGGAAGGGCAGCTTGCAGAGATAGAAGGGATAACAGCACCTTTCAGGCAAGCCGGGCTTGATATTGCATTACCACAATTATCTGCTTTGGCTTTTGGCGGTGATGTTGATTTTCAACCAAGTCAATTATTCAACCGGCAACTTGAATCAGGCAGAACCGGGATATTGAGGGGCCAGGCAGCAAGAGGTGGCGTTAAATCAAGTGGAACATTTGAAAGGTTGGGTGATCTCGTTTCAGGCCTTGCAGGTGAAGATATTGGAAGATTTCAACGAGGTCAATCCAGTTTATTGCAATCAGGTTTGAGGGCTGAAGATTTAGTCAGGCAGGCAGGAACAGGCTTTGCACAAAGTGCCGGTAATATCTTTGGTAATTTGGGTCAGGGATTAAATGTTGCAGCACAACAGCGTGGAAACTTAGCCGGGCAGCAGGCCTTATCAAAGTCTCAAACTTTGGCAGGTGGTATTAGTGGGCTTGGAAGTTTATTAAGTGAATTATTTTAAGGGGTGAATCATGGCTTCATTAGCTATAGGGTTAGGCACTTCAATCATAGGCGGCGTTATTTCAAGCCGGGGTCAAAAATCTGCAGCGCAAGCCCAACAAGCAGGACAGCAGGAAGGCATTGCAGAACAGGCCAGGATTGAACAGGCAAACCGGGAATTTCAGCAAAGGCAATTTGACAAACAGATTGAAAGGCAACAACCTTTTGTTGATGTTGGTGAAATGGCACTTGCTCAACTTCCTGCAGCTATTTCAAATCGTGGGGATGCTTCTCAATTGCCTGCAACTCAAATACAAGCCGGTTTAATTTCTGATTTCTTGGGACCAAATGCACCGGGATTTGTTCAAGAAAATGCTCTTGAAAATCTAAACGCCATTGAAGCTGAAAGGAATAAAGGCAGGTTATCAGATTTGGTTAATATCGGTCTTGGTGGTGTTGGTTCTACGGCAGGGAGCCGGTTGAATCTTGGAACCACGTTGGGTCAATCCCTTGCAACTTCAGGACTTAGAGAAGGATTAGGGACTCAACAGAGTTTGCAACAGGCAGCAGTAAATAGGCAGAATAGGCAGAACCAGATAATTGGGGGCTTAAGTGGGTTACCTTCATTGATTTTTGAAGGGTTGCCACGACAACAGGCAAGCCCATTGATTACCAGACAAAATCCATTGGGATTGACACCAGGGGCGGGGTTATAATTATGGTAGACACAATTCAACCAGTTCAAGATTTATTTGGTTTGGGTAGACTTGCCCAATCAATCAGGGCCAGAAGGCAAGAGGACAGGCAGACCGGTATTGATCAACAGCAGGCAGAAACAAGAGGATTGCAGCAACAGGGTTTAAGGCTTGGAATACAACAACAGGAATTGAGTATTGCAAACCTTGCCAAAAGTCAACAATTGCAGAATGATCTTCTTGCAGAAATCGGGAAAAATCCCGGGGTTGATCCTGATCGTGTGGCCATAGAATTTTTTGCAACCAGGGACCCAGCAAAAGCAAGTGAAATTCAGGATAAGATTTTCACCAGGACCGGGCAACTTGCAAAAATAAACCCACAGGCAGCAGTTGACTTATTTAATTTAAAGACCGGTTCTGATTTAAAATTTCAAGGAAAAAAGCAAAATCTTCTTGAAATAGGATCAGCAGCAGCAGGCAAAATCATGCTCTTTGATACAGAAAGTCAAAGCGTTGTAAAAGAATTTACCTTTGATAAAGATGATAAAGATACGAATTTACAATTAAAAGAGGGTGTTGATGCCCAGGGGAACCCTGCTTTTGGTCTTTTTAATCCTAAGACCGGTTTAATAACACAAACAGGGCCAGGATTCAGGCCAAAGCTTGATTCAGGGGAATCGATTGAAATTAGCAAAGATGGCACTGTTAAAATAATAAAGGGCGGTTTGCAAAAACAAAAATTTGAAGAAAAGAAAAAGATTGCTGAAGTAAAACGCCTTGATGCAAAAAGACAGGCTCTTGATAAAATTAATCTTGTTGTGAATAAAGTTGATGAAGCACTTGCAAATACTGATTTATTCACTTCGGGCCTTCTTGGTTCTACTTTGGGAATAATCCCAGGAACACCGGCAAGGGATTTAAAAGGATCAATTGATACTATTAAGGCAAACTTAGGGTTTACAGCATTACAACAGATGAGGGCAGCAAGTCCAACCGGTGGCGCATTGGGCCAGGTATCAGAAAGAGAATTAACTCTTTTGAATAGTGCGGTTGCATCTCTTGATTCTGGTCAAAGCCCTGAAGCACTAAGAAGAAACTTGGAACAGGTAAAAACCCATTTCCAAAATTGGAAAGATGCAATAGACGAAGATGATAGAAGGCGAGCTTTTGATGAAAAAGCAGAAAGCAACCAGGAAACACAAACAGGCAATGAATTAAACTTTGATGAACAGGGGAATATAATCCAATGACAATCAAGGCAAATTTACCAGATGGAAGGGTTTTAAACTTTCCAGATGGTACAGATCCACAAGTTATACAAAACGCTGTAAAAAAGATATTAGGTGTTCAAGAATCACAGCAATCAGAACAACCTGAAGGTGTTCAACTTCAAAGGACAGGAGTTCAAACACATGAACAAACACCGGGGCCACGATTGCAAAGAACAGATTTACAAACCGGTCCTGATATTGGTGAGCCTGGAATATTAAAAACAGGGGTTATTTTTGTAGGTCGTGGATTGAATAAAATTATCAGTGCTTTGGGTGTTGATTTCTTGGGTTTAGGTGGTCAGGAAACGCCTGAAGAAAGGGCCATATTTGAGCAGCTTGAAAAACAAATGCCAATAACCACAACCGTTGGCGAGGCAGTCGGGGAAGCATTGCCTTTTTTGGCTGCACCGGTGGGGGCATTAACGACAATACCGGCAAAGGTTGCAGCTTCAACAGCACTTGGAGCAGCAGAGGGTTTTTTAATTAGAAAAGGGGAAGGAGCAACAGAAAGTGAACAAATTAAAGGTGGTGGTATTGGGGCTGGTATTGCCGGTTCTTTGGAGGCTATTTTGCCTTTCATTGGTCGCATTGGCGGTAAAATTGTAAGGAAGTTCTTAAAACGTCCGCCAAAGAGTACAATTTTAAAACCGGACGGATTACCCACGGAAGAATTTGAAAATGCATTGGATGCTGCAGGAATCACTTTTGATGATGTAAAAGAAGCATCTATGGAAATCATATCAAAACAAAAACCGGGCGTTGTTCCTGAACAGGCAGCAAGGGCGGCACAATTTGAAGGTTTAGGGATACCGGCAACAAAGGGCGATATTACGCAGGATTTTGCACAACAGGCAACGGAAGCCAGGCTTGTTGAATCTGCAGCAGATACTTTGAGCGATCCTTTGAGGTCTTTAAGGCTTCAACAAAGTCAGGGATTAACTGGCAACCTGGAAACCATTATAGAAAAATCCGGTGTTCCTGAAAATATCGGGACAGCATTGAAAGATGCTTTGTCAGGTCGTAAAACTCTTTTGAAGAATAAAAAAAATGCACTTTATAAACTTGCTGCAGAGAATGCAGACAATGCCGGGTTTTTACCCTTTCCTGTTACGGAAATTGAGCAGGCAGTTCCAGACGGTAGGACTTTTAGAGAGATTGGCGATTTAGTACCCAACCAGGTTGAAGCGGTCAAGAATCTTCTTGCAGAATTTGGGGTTGATACTTCAGATGAAGCAATTAAAAGATTAACCGACAAAGGGATTGAATCAATTCCAATGGATATCACAACATTTGATATTTTTAGAAAATCTTTAAACAGGATTGAAAGGTCAGACCAGACAAACGCTATTAAAGTAATAACCGGACCCATAAAAGATGCCCTGGACAATGAAGCCGAAAATTTGGCTGATATTTTTCAAGCTGCAGGGGTTGAGGATAAAAATATCCTTGCACCGTTACTTGAAGCCAGAAAGGTTGTCAGGCAGTTAAAAACTGAATTTTCCCCACAGGCAATAACAGGCAAATTGATTGATGTAAAACGGGACGGAATAACACCAGTAATTGAAGCAAGCCAGGTGTTTAAAAATATTGTCGGTACAAATAAGCCGGTTGAATTATTAGAAAGGACAATCACTTCTTTGAAAAAAGCCGGGCCGAAAGGCATTGAAGCTATCGGAGACTTACAGGCCGCAACGGTTCTTGATTTGATTGAGTCTGCATTCAAGGCACAAACAAGGAAAATTCAAGGGGCTAAAACCTTTGGTGCAGTACCATTTAACAAACGACTTGCTCAGATCGGTGACGATAAATTGAACTTGATTTTTTCCACAAACAAACAACTTTTAAAAGACATTAAAAAAGTTAGTGCTGCAGCAACGGCATTGACTCCACCATCCGGTGCGGTCCCAAAGGGTTCAGCAAGTGTTATCCTGGACTCAATGAACAAAATAGGATTAATGACAATCATGGGCAAACTTGGTCCTGTTGGTCTTGGGATGGGTGAAGTTATTAGAACCTTTGTTGAAAAGGGTGGTAACCGGGCCGAAATTATAAGGGCTCTTGATGCAAAACCAGAATTAAAACAAATAAGATCGGTTATAGAGTCTGAGCTACCATCATTAGCAGTTGCATTTGGTTTAATAGGTTTAAAAAAGGATGATGAAAAATGATTAAATTTTTAAAGAAACTTTCTTTTGTTTTCTTATTTCTATTTTTGGCCGTTTCTGCTTATGCAGACTCAGCGAAACAGATTGACTTTTTACTTGCAGGTTACAGACATCCAACAACAGATGAGGTTTTGTCAGGTGGAAAGGTTAAGTCTTTTCTTGATGGTACGAGCACACTATCTGCCCTATTTACAGACAAAGACAAGGGTGGAACTGCTGCAAATCCTGCAATACTTGACAGTTCAGGTAAGGCAGAGCTCTATGGTGATAATATCTATAAGTTTGAAATCTATGATTCAGATGATGTTTTAATAGAAACCATAACCGGTGCAGAATATAAAACAAATGCCGTGCTTGACGGTTTTTTCCCTGACTATTCGGCAGCAGACCAGGGTGTGACAGGTGATAATAATACTCTAAAATATTATATTGATACAATCGGATCAGATCAGGCAACTATTGTTTTGCGCCACAATTCAGGGAGTACAACTACAACATATACACTTACAACGTCAGAAACTATACCATCTAATATTAAATTAAATATCGAAAAAGGTTCTATTATTAATGGCGCCGGAATATTAACCATAAATGGAACGATAGACACAGGAGAATTCCAAATATTTGGTGCTTCTATAGTTGAGGATTCTATTGTTCTAAGCAACAATATTTCAACGGTATACGCTGAATGGTGGGGCATTAAAGCGGATGGTACGGATGATTCTGTTGCCCTACAAGCAGGGTATACCGCAGCAGGCACGGCAACTGCAGTTTATATACTTCCTGCTAAAACTATGACAATAACAACCGGATTGCTTTTTTATGCCAGAGTGGATGTTTTTGGGGTAGATGGTGAAAAAACAGAACTTCAGAAAAGTGGTGATATTATTGGGATAAAAATTGGCAATACTGTATCTGCTTTAGGCCAGGATAATAGATATCAGAATTTCACCGTTACGGGCACTGGCGCTGCAGAATCTTCAGCAGGTATTGAGGTTTGGAGTGGTAGCTTCATCAAGATGGAGCATGTCAATTCAAACTCAAATGGTAGTCACGGTTTCCATATTAGGGGTGGTGGTGGATATTATGCTGATTTAGTTGCAAACTCTAATCAAGGTGACGGTATAAGAGTTGATGGATCAACAGGATTTGGCGGGGCTTCAGTAAACGCCAGCACATTTCATAGAGCCTATACCAGATCAAATGTAGGGGCAGGTTTTAGGGTAGGTGATGTAACAGGTGGTGGGACTGTAGGATTTTCCGCAGCTAATAAGGTTTATAATTTAGTTTCCGAACAGAACGCCTATGGGTTAATCGTTGATGATATTCAGAACTATATTGAAGCCTATGTTGAATCAAACACAACCATGAATGTTCAACTTACCGCTAACTCTATCAGAACAATTGTTATTCTAACGGGTGAAGGTGGGATGCCTGCAGAATGGCAAGATCTTGGAACAAATAACAGTGTATGGGATATGTCAGATGGAAGGTCCCTTATGGTCCCTGCAATTGCACCATCATTGCAAACTGCAGATGCAGCAGGCAGAACTTTTACTGTTTCGTCAGGAGCCGGTGGCCCAGGTGGTACAGGCACAACAGGTGGACTTTTGCAAGTCAATGGTGGTGACGGAAACGGTACGAATGGAACAGGGGGAACAGTTTGGGTTCAAGGTGGTACGCCCACGGGCACAGGGACATACGGACGGTTAAGGCTACAGGGGGCAGGTGGAGTTATACACTATAAAATATCCACATTAGCCGATGATGCGACTCCCACCGTTGGGAATGGGTATTATTTTTTAACAGGTGGAACAACCACTATCACTGATTTTGATGATGGAGTTGAGGGTCAAGAGATTAAAATAATTGCTGAACACTCCATTACAATCACTGATGGAACAAATATATTTCTGAGTGGTTCTGCAAATTACGTTATGGCAGCAACAGACACTTTGATGCTAATTCAAAAAGCTGACGGCAAATGGTATGAAATGGCAAGATCAAACAATTAAAGGAGTTACAAGATGAAAAAACTGGCTTATCTATTATTTATACTATTAATTCCTGCACTTTGTCTGGGTGACGGTATAACAATACAATCGAGGGGTGCTAAAAAAGGGGTCAACGATGATATTATAGAGATCATAGGGTTAACTAACCCGTTAACTGTTGGACAGGGTGGAACTGGCGTTTCTACGTCAGGGACAACCGGGGAAATACCTGTCGGTGGTGGCACAGGTTCAGCTATAGTCTGGACAGCAGCAACAGGGACAGGGGCTCCAGTAAGGGCAATCTCTCCAATCTTGGTAACTCCTGCTCTTGGAACACCGGCAAGTGGTGTGCTTACAAATGCCACAGGATTGCCAACAGCAGGGTTAGCCAGTCAAGTATTTGCTGCAGGTATTGGGATAGGTGGAAAAGCTGCAGAAGCAGGGGGTGTTTCATTCCCGGTAACAGCAGTTGCAAGTGCTGACGTAAATAACTTAGATGATTACCAGGAAGGTTCTTTTACAGCAACTATAGTATGCAGCACAAGTGGAACCGTCACACTTAATGGGTCTTTTGACACTCTTCAGTACACAAAGATAGGTAGAGTTGTAACTGTTACGGGCATACTAATTGTAGGTTCTGTATCTTCCCCGGTTGGAATAGCTAATATTGGAACACTTCCGTTCACTTCGGGTGGTACTACTGGTTATAGAACTGCAGTATCTTTATGGGTAGACAATTTAGAAACGACAGGTACTACCGCCATGCAAGCCAGAATCGGAGGAGCATCAACAGTCATAAGTTTGTATCATTTTACTGCAGGGGTGGCCGGTGGTGCAGCAGCAGATTTAAAAGCTGGTTCAGAAATATATATAAATGCAACTTATTTCACAGGTTAAGAAAACAGATAACTATATATGTGATGTTATATCAAAGATACTTAGTGAAAAATTACATAGTTCTAAATTAAATATATTATTATTATCATAATAATAACTTGACATCCTCCAAAGGCGTATATATATAGAAGTATAGGCGTTTTTAATTCTAATAAAAGGAGGGTGTTTTGTCAAAAAAACTCAAGTGTTTCAAATCTAATTGTGGTCATGAATGGATTACCAGAAAAACCGATGGTGTTCCTGTTCAATGCCCTTTGTGTAAAAGCACAACATGGAATAAAAAACACAAAAAAAAGGGGAGATCAAAAAAATGATTTGGTTTTTTTTTATACCTATTTCTTTGTGTGTCTTATTGTTTTTATTTTTGGTAATTTTTTTCTATTGCCTTGATAAAAATGATCAATTTTAATTATAAGGAGTGAAAAACCATGAAAGACTACCAGGACATTGAGAAAATGATTGCAGAAGAAAGGGAAAAGGGGGCTTTTATTTTCATGCCTTCCCCAATCCTGAGCATGGAAGATAGTTTTTATATGCCTATGGTTGAAACTGTTTTTTTAAGGGATGATGAGGTTTATAAGGCAACCGGCAAATATAGGATTCATTATAATGGTCTTTTAAGATTATCTGCTGCAGCAGCATTTGAATGGAGTGCAATTGATACCTGCAGGACGGATGGCCGCACGGATCGTTTTTATTGCTCTTTTCGGGCGGTTGGTGGTGTCATGAAGGCAGACGGGAGGGTTTACTTCCATAAAGCCGAATCTGATATTGATTTGGAAGTTATTGAGGATGAACTAACAGAACAGTATTCCAGAAATTGGGATAAAATACCGGATGATCCAAAGCAACAATGGAAAAGGGACGGGCACAAGGCAAAAGATACTTTTGTAAATGCCATGGTTAAACGGGACTTGATACAGAAAAGAAAAAATAAGTTGACCCTTTGTGAATCAGGGGCAAAAGCCAGGGTGATCAGGTTTGTTTTAGGCCTGCAGGGGCAATATTCAAACAAGCATGATGTTATTGGAATGCCTTTTATATTGGTGCATTATGCCTTGAATATTAAACACCCGGCAGTTAAAAAACAATTGACAGCCGGTTTTGCTCAGTCTCAAACCATGATTTATGGTGGTGTTAAAGATACCGGACAGATTGCTTATCATGAACCTGATTATAATGATAGCAATGTTATTGATATCCCAAGTCAGGAAGAACCGGAAGAAAATGCAGAATTTGAACCGGCAGAAAAACAACCACTTGATTTTGAAAATTGTTCAATTGATGATCAGATAAAAACACTTAAAACCATGTGTAAATCTGCAGATGAAGATTATAAACACTATGAAAAAACGACAAAAGAAAACGGTGGTGTTGCCGGGATGGATCAGGAATGGCGAAATAAATTTTTTAATTATCTTTCGGGCAAAACAGGGGGTGGCAAAAAATGAAAATAATTCATTCTGCAGATTGGCACTTTAATGAAAAGAATCATGATGAAATTGCGAAATGCCTTGATTTTATGGTCAATCATTCTGAAACGGTTGAGCCTGATCTTTTTTTGATATCGGGTGATATCACTGACTCAAAAAACTTGTCACTTGATTCAAGATCAGCAAGGACAATTTTTAAACTGATAAATATGATGCTTGATATTGCACCGGTTGCCATTGTGATTGGTACTCCTTCACATGATGGCAATGCAGCACTCGCATTAAATGAATGCCGGGGTAATTATCCTATTCTTGTTTCAGATATGCCAGAACAATTTGGTTATTATCTTCATGCAAAGGAATGGAAAAAGGTTGGTGGTGAAATTGCACCTGAATTTATTATTACTCAGATACCACAACCAACAAAACAATATTTTATCAATCATGGTGCAATTGAGGATACAGACAAAGCCATTTCTGATGCAATGGGAATTTTAATGGTTTCATTTGGCAACCTGCCCAGGGGACTTGAACACCTTCCCCATATTGTCAATGGCCATGGCCAAATTGGTGGAGCTTTTATTTCCGAAACTCAGCAATTGATAGGCCGGGACATAGAAGTTTTAAAGGATCAGTTAAAATCAATGAATGCCGATCTTATTTGTTATGGCCATATTCACAAGGCCCAGGTCATGGGTAATAATATTTTTTATTCTGGTTCACCTACACGAATGAATTTTGGTGAAACAGAAGAAAAAGGTTTTTATGTTCATGAGTTGAACAATGCCATGAATGCGCCTATTGATCAATATGAATGGTCTTGTGAATCTGAATTTATTAAAACGCCTGCAAGAGATATGATAAGTATAAAATCAGACTATACCTGCAATGAGGAAGTAATGACAATTCAGGAATATGTTGATTCAATGGAAAAAATGCCAAAAAATTTATATGCCTGTGGGTGTCATGTTAAGTTTGAAATAAAAGTTTGGCAGGATGAAGTTGATAATCTTAGTCAAAGCAAGATTGAAACATTGTTCAAAAATGCCGGGGCTGAACGTGTTAAAGTTTTAATTATTCGTGTTCCCAGGGAAAGCGTAAGGGCTGCAAGGGTGCTTGAATCTGAAGTGCTTGCAGATAAGATTGAAGCCATGGCAGAATTGAGGGGTGAAAGTATATCTATCTCTATTTTGGAAAAAGCGGGTAAAATTGAAAATGGTGATTCTGAGCCCTGGAAACTAATTGGATAACAAACAAAAATGTGGAGTTAACCAGTTTTTTTTCTGGATAACACCTTATTGGCTATGGATGGATAAAGCCCCACCATACCAATCAATACTTGCACCCGATAAACGGGTGAATACATAAAGGAAAATATGAAAAAATATCTAAGTTTTGGCGGTGGTGTCAACAGTGTTGCAATGATGCTTTTATTGCTTGACCAAAAAGAAGAATTTGAAGCTATTTTTGTGGATCATGGGACTGATTGGCCCGAAACCTATGAATATTTTGAGATGTTTCAAAAGTGGCTTAAAGATCATGGGCATAAGTTAATTACTGTCTTAGAACCCGATGTTGAAGGTTATAAAAATTTATATGATTATTATTGGCACCATTTCATGGTTCCGTCTTTTATGTATCGCATTTGTTCCGACAAATTTAAAGTTAGAATAATAAATAAATATGTAGAAAAACCAGCATTTATGATGATCGGATTTGATACTGGTGAAGCAAAAAGAGCTAAAATATCAAGCACAAAAAGTATAGAAAATAGATTCCCGTTGCTTGAAAATGGAATAAGTAGAGATGAGTGCAAAAAAATAATAACTAATCATGGTTTGCCGATCCCAATGAAATCAGGTTGTTTTATCTGCCCATATCAAAAAAACAGTCAATGGATTGAATTGAGAGCAACTCACCCAGATTTATTTTGTCAAGCAACAAAAATTGAAAAAAGAAACATGGATATGCGCAAACGATTAAATCATGAATTTAAAATATTGGCTTTGAAATATGCCAGAGTCATACCAGCTATTATGGTTTTATCATTACTCGAAGGCCGAAAAATATTTACTTTATCGGCAAATAAAAAATCTATACCTGCTATAATTCAAGACGATCAACAACACTTATTTGAACAAGACAATTACCCACCATGCCAGTGTGGGTTGTAGGCGGTTGCGGTATAAAACCGCCAATAAAATATTGCACCAGACACAAAAAGCCGTGCTGGTGAACATTACATTAAATATCAGTTGACATATTTTTTTATCTATGGGATTAATCATAATATGATTAATCTCATATTAAAAGGAGTAAAAAACTTATGAAAATTAATTACATTAAAGTTCGTGGTGCTATTGGATTCAAAAAGGGGTTGGGAGTTGATGAGGTTGAGTTTAACTTAACGAGCAAAACGGGCCTTGTTGCCTTGTCTGGTCCCAATGGTCGAGGTAAAACAACTTTGCTTGAGTTAATGAGCCCATATAGAACCTTTGCAAGCAGGAAAGGGGCTTTGAGACACCATTTTTTTCTGAGGGATTCTTTTATTGAAACGAAGTTTGTTTATAATAATCAGGAATTTCATACAATCAGAAAGATTGATTCAGGATCAGACCGGGCAGAAGCTTTTATTGTCGTTGATGGTGAATCAGTTGTCAATGGGAAATTAAGAGAATATGATGATTATATTGTCAATCTATTTGGTTCTGAAACTCTTTTTTATAATTCTGTTTTTTGCGCTCAAAATTCAGGTAATATTTCAGACATGAGGACCGGCGAAATAAAAGAATTGTTTGTTGAATTTCTAAGGATTGAAAGGCTTGTCGAATTTGAGACAAAGGCAAAGCATGGGATATCTTTTTTTCAGAAAAAACTTGATATTTTGTCAGGGCAAATTGAGGTTTGCCAGGAATCAATATCTTTTCTTGGGAATATTGAAGATGATATTGAAAAGAATCAGACCAGGATAGTTGATGTTGAAAGGGATATTGAATTGACAGATGAAGGGATTAAAAGAACCACGGCAGAGCTTGAAGAATTGAAAAGGAAAGAGATTGAACAAAAGAATGATATTGACAGGAAAAAAGAACTTGAAGAAAATCTTGAAAAGCTTGTGGTTGAACAGGATGAAATAAAAACGAAGACAGATAACCTTAATATTTTTCTTTGTCAAAAACATGAAGTTTTAACCGCTTCAATAAAAATCAAGGAATACCAGGGACAGGAAAGGCACTTCTCAGAATGTTTTGAATGTTCCATTGATGAGCAGGGCAGGCTTGACAAGGAAATCAAACGCCTTGCCAGAGAGAAGGAAGTCAGAGAAAACCGGATTGAATACCATAAAAATGATTTGGTTCTTGATGGGTTAAAGACAACGCTGTCATGGTTGGAGAGCCAATCCAAGTTTTTTGAAACAAATTTAAATACAGTTGATTTGATAATTGAAGGCCTTGCAAAAAGTGTTTGTGAATGTGATAAAAAAATTGCCATGGCCATTGATCCAGATTGCAAAAGCATTATTTGTCCTGCATTGAATATTGTGTCAGAAGCAAAAAAAGAGTTGCCTGCATTAAAAAAAGACATGGTGGACATGGAAACAAAAAGGCTTGATGGTAACGATAAATTAAATCTTTTGTCTAAAAAAATTGGAAGCTGCAGGCAGGGCTTAGAAGTTTCAACAAAAGATATTAATTCAAAGGTTGATATCCTGCAGGAAGAAATTGAAGGTTTTGAAGATGCCCGAAAACTTGCAATGGCAAAATGGATTGATATTGACGATTTTAAATCTTTTTACAAGTCAAGGCGTTTGGAATGTAGGGAAAAAATTCAAGGGCTGGAAGAATTGGCAGGAAAGAAACTACAAATTACAATAGCTGAAGGCAAGTATCTTCAACTATCAGAGCAATTTAAAAATCTTAAAAAAACTATTGTATTTGAACGGGCTAAAATATCAGATATTAAAATAATTGATAGCATTGATTTTGAATTGAGATTGAAAATAAGTGAAGAAGATCAGGCGACTAAAAACAAAAAAAAACTATCTGATTCATTGAACCGGTTGAACGAGTCTGCAGCAGTTTTTAAAAATGAGCTTGATAAAAAAAACAATACCATTATTTCCTTGAAGGAAAAGAAATCCCAGGAAAAAATATATTTAAAAGAATTGTCTGAATGGGATTATTTAAGGTTGGCATGTTCAAAGACCGGGTTGCAGGCACTTGAAATTGACGGGGCAGCACCTTTGATTGTCTCAGAAGCAAACACTTTACTTGAAAAGGCATTTGGTCTTGATTCACAAATAAGGATTGTAACCCAGGACCCTGAAACGGGCCGGGAAGTGTTCCAGATTAAAGTTATTCGTGATGATGGATCAGAAGATGATTTTAGCAACCTGTCAGGGGGCCAAAAGGTTTGGATTGCAAAGGCTTTGAGTTTGGGCATGACTCTTGTATCAAAACGGAAATCAGGCCGGGATTTTATGACATTGTTTGCCGATGAAGAAGACGGAGCATTAGACAGTGAAAAAGCCCTTGACTTTATTCAGCTTTACAGATCCATGATGGCAACCGGGGATTTTAATACTTGTTTTTTTATCAGTCATAATCCTGATGTTGTGGCAATGTCTGACCATGAGATAAAATTTTAATATGTTCGGATAACATACAATAATGTGGTGTTATCCAGAAAAAAAACTGGTTAACTCCTTATTGAGAGGACAAAAACATGGCTAATCCTTTTTACAAAGAACAAGTTTTAAACAATCCTGAATACATGGGAGAGGTAGCCAAAAAGCCTCCCAATAATACGGTTGAACACAGTCAGGCTTCATTCTGCGGTAATTGGAGCAAGTGTGATTTTCCTGGCTATCGCAAGTGTAACAAACAGTGTGGCAATTATACGCCTACTGGTTAACTGAGTTATTAACTTTAAGGAAATAAAATGAAAATAATAAATATTTTAACCGGCATAATTTGGTTCGGGTGCTTGATATTATCTGCAATGATGGAAACTCCATGGAACTGGTTAATCTTTTCCTGCATACTTTCACTTCCTGTATTTGTACTGTTTGAGGGTAAAAAACAATGATGCGAAAACATCAAAAGGATTTTGAAGGAATAGCCACCGGCATTGTAAATGGTTCAGGTGTTAAAATAATTGATATTGTTGCAACACCTGGAGCCGGTAAAAGTTCAATTCCTATTCAGGCAACAAAATTGATCAAGGCAAGGCTTGCAGACAAAATATTGTGGGTTGTTCCAAGATCGGCATTGCAGAACCAGGGGGAAAGAGGTTTTTTTGATCCTTTTTTTCGTGAAATGTTTAATCATGATTGCCTGATCAGGGCAGCAACGAATGATATAAACCCCTGCAGGGGAACAGACGGTTTTGTTACAACTTATCAGGCTATTTCAAGTGATAAATATTTAACGGTCCTGAATGAGGTCAAATCTAAAAAATATATTATAATATTAGACGAACCGCATCATCTTGAAAAGAATGGCGTTTGGCATGAATCAATTGATAAAATTGTAATGGCCGGTCATTTTTTAATTAAGATGACCGGCACATTAGGCAGGGGCGATAAAAAAGAAATAGCCTATATTAATTATAAGAAAAAGCTTCCTTATTTTAAAAATTGTGATGAATCAAGATTAATTGTTTATTCAAGGGTGCAGGCATTGAAAGAAAAGGCAATATTACCAATTGAATTTCATCTTAATGATGGGCAGTTTGAATGGGAACGGGCGAATGGTGATGTTAAAAGTATACCTTCTTTTAAGTCAGCAAGAACACCCACGCAACAATCAGAATCTTTGTTTACTGCTTTAAATTCTGAATTTGCCGCAGAAATGCTTAGATCATGTGTTATTCACTGGCGGGGTATTAAAAAGAAAAACCCGGGGGCAAAGCTTCTTGTCATAACGGCAGATTATAACCAGGCAAAAGAAGTGCTTTATATGCTTAAGCGGTCAATTGGTTTAAATGCGATGATTGCAACAAGCCATGAGTCAAAAGAAGCGATAAAGGCAATTAACCGGTTTAAATTTGATGATTGTTCCGTTTTGGTGACAATTGCTATGGCATACGAAGGCCTGGACGTTCCTGCAATAACCCATGAATGTGTTTTAACAAATATAAGATCAAGGGAATGGATTGAACAAATGCTTGCAAGGGGTGTTAGGATAGATAAAAATGCCGGGCCTTATGAATCACAAAAGTGTTATGTTTTTGCTCCCATGGATAAACGATTTAAAAAAGTAGTTGGTATGATTAAGCGGCAACAGGTGGCAGCTATTGAATTTTATGCAAAAGTAAAAGAGGAAATGGAGCCATTGACAGGACCGGAAATATTTGAAGAAACTGAGCCCAGGAAAGAAATAACTCCAATATCGTCAAGTATGACCGGAAAGGATCAGTTTTTAATGGGGATTGATACTGGTTTGGGTGGTGTGCAGTCAAATGCCTATGTGAATGAAATAAAGACTGTAAAAGAACAGGAAATTGAACTTAGGCAGGTGGTTCATTCACATATCAATAAATATTGTTTTGAAAATAGGTATAAGCAGCAACGGATAAATAGCGAGCTCAAAATTAAACATGGTAAATGCCGGGACCACATGACTTTACCTGAACTTGAAAAGCTGCATATTTATATCAAGAAATTTTACCCGGTGGGCAGTATCAAGACCATCAAAGATATTCCGGGGATCAGTATTCAAAGGGGATGTAGCAAGAGGGTGACAAGAAAGGTTGAAAAGTGGACCGGCAGGAGTGAGATTTTAAAACAGAGTTGTTATGATCCTATTAGAAATTTATTGAAGGGGGTATAATTGAAAATATCTTTATTAACTGATGCACCGAAACATAATTTGGCGCTTATGAAAATATCAACTTGGCATAAATTATGTGGCAATACTACGATGCTAAATGCTCCCATTTTCCCTTCTGATTTTACCCATGCATCTATATTATTTGAAAAAAATAAAAATATTTTTATTGCAGACGAATTTGGTGGTCCTGCCATTAAAGGGTCTGTTTTGCCAAAAGAAATTGAAGAAATGAAACCTGATTATGAATTATATAATATTGATTATAGTTTAGGCTATACATTTAGACCATGCTTTAATGATTGTTTTTTCTGTAAGGTCCCAAGGATGAATCATCCTGATGTAGAACATCATTCTATTTATAATTTCCATGAACCAAAATTTAAAAAAGTTTGTCTTTTAAATAATAACACTTTTCAGGATCCAAAGTGGAAAGAAACCTTTAATGAAATATGGGATAATAACCTATCTGTTATTGATGAAAATGGATATGATTTAAGATTACTTGACGATGAAAAAACATATGCTCTTAAAAAAACAAAATTTATAACACATGATGGCAGAAAAGGGGGAATTCATTTTGCTTGGGATAGGGTTGAAGATGAGTTTTTGATCAAGAATGGTTTATCACTTTTAAATAAGTACAAAATGAGATCAAATTCAAACCTTGTATATATATTAATTGGCTATAATACCACAGAAGAAGAAGACCTACACAGATGTCAGGTTGTTCATAACTTCGGTTTAACACCATACTTGTGTATGTATAAGAAAACAGAGTACACAACAAATTTAAGAAGATTTATAAATCTTCATTACTATAGAAAATATAAAAAAATAGAAACAGCATGGCAAGACTATAAAGGAAATTTAAAATGACAATTTTCATTTTCTTCATAGGTTTTTTGATAGGTTGTATTGTTGGGTTTAATTTAAAATAAAGGGATAATTTTATGAACAATATAGAAAAGTTAATATGTTCTTTTGGATTGTTTTTGGCATGTGTTTCAACTATTTTGATAATAGATACCAGGCTTTACCCAGAAATTTTAATTATTGATAAAAGAGAATATATTGTTGCACCTTCAACTGCAACTTATAAAGAAAAACAATATGCAAATATTATTTGTCCTGAAGATGATTGCAGTTATTTATTAAACAATCTAATTGGTTTAATCCCTTTGTCTGGTGGTAAAATAAAGTTTTTAACGGGCCAGGTTCAATTGGGTGGTTCTTGGGTTATTCCTGAAAAAACGAAAGTGCATATTTATGATGCATATTTAAAAGGGACCGAAAAACTTAGTAATAAGCCGATGATAAGAATTAAATAGTTGACAAATGTTTTTTTATTAAATAAAGATTAATAACGTTAATATTTAAAAGGGGTTTGTGATGATAAAAAAATTAAGGGAAAAACTATCATATGATGAACGTTCATTGAAGTGGTTTCATAAGTATTATATTGGTTCTGAATGTAAATATGGTTATTTTATCAGACAAATTAATATACCTGACTCTATTCAGGACAACGTAAAAAGGGCCATTAAGAAATATCTATCTGAGGTATAAAAATGTCATATCGAAAATTTGATACCGGGACATGGCAAGACCCATGGTTTGAAAATTTAGGCCCTGAAATCAAGTTGTCTTTTATCTATTTTTGGACCAATGATATTTGTAATCAGGCGGGTATCTATGAGATCAGTAAAAAGCGAATTTTATTTGAATTGGGATACCATATCGATACCATATCGATACCATTAAAACCCAAAATTATATGGTATCCTGAAAAAAATATAGTTTGGGTAAAGAATTTTTTTGCTCACCAATGTCAAAATCCAAAATTTGCGGTTGCTGCATTGAACGGGATAAAGGACGATCCTTTTAGATTACAGATATTTATAAGTGAAAATAGGGGTATTCTTGATGGGTATAAAATAGATTTAAATCGATACCATATCGATACCATATCGATACCTTCCGCGCGAGAAACAGAACAGAACAGTACAGTACAGATAAAAGAACCCCAGATTCAAAATGTAAAAAAACATACCTCAAAATTCAAACCACAAAAGAAAACCCCAGCAAAAAACGCTGTGACTTTTAAACCAAAAAACAACAATGTAAAAAATGAAGATTTCACAATAAATTTATCGAATACTTTCTTGAAAATAAATTCCATTTGTGATGATATTTTAAAGCTTCCTAAAAACTCAGATAAAAAGAAAAAATTTAATCCCAGGGCATGGGCTCAGAAAAAAATAAGTTTAAAAAAACATCCAGGTGCAATTGAAAAAAGCTTAGATGGTTTGAAAATTTATTGGGATCGTTCAAGAAATCCATGGTCATATTGTGATAATATTTTATCTAAAGTCAATGGAACTTTTAACGAAGCTGATGCAATTCAGATGAATGAAGAATTTAAGAAGTTATCTGGTTCACCCGAATTGATTTCTTTAACTGCAGGTTTGTTTGGTGAAATATGAAATTTGAGGTATATAATATTAACCCAGTGCCTAAGCCACGACAAACGAGATCGGCAAAGTGGAAAAAACGGGCCTGTGATCAAAGATATTATAGATTTAAGGACGAAATAAGATTTTTGGGGGTCACTGTACCGGAAAGTGGGTTTCATGTCTTATTCGTCCTTAAAATGCCCTTGTCGTGGTCGAAAAAAAAGAGAAACTCAATGAGACATATACCACATTGTAGTAGGCCCGACAAAGATAATCTTGAGAAGGCTTTGTTAGATGCGATTTACAAAGAGGATTCTTCTGTTTGGGATGGTAGGGTTTCAAAGGTTTGGGGGGATGAGGGACGGATTATAATTATATCCGGTATAGGATCTGATTGGATAAAAGGCTTTTTGGATGAACATAACGAGATACTAACCGGATAACATACAAAAACCGTGGGTTATCCAGAAAAAAAACTGTATAACACCTTATTATAGCCATAGAGGAATTAGCTAATGAATCGAAAACGAATTAAAATTATTTGGACATGTTCAAATTTTTGCAAGCACAACCATAGATTCAAACTGACTGCATACTTGTGTGGTCGTTGCCAGTATTTTGCGCAAG
>CAZTXE010000003.1:0-14629 GCA_964617305.1 uncultured Candidatus Saccharibacteria bacterium
AATATGAATACTCCATTGCCACCATCACCTAAACAGTTCCTGCAGAAATATGCCTTACCAGCTGCGACTGCTCTTACAGGAGTACCACCTGGACCATACATGTCGTATGCCGGATGATCTTTCCCATCATAGTAAGTACTTGAATAACAAGTATTACCATAACCTTGAGAAACAATTGGGCTTTCAAGCGGCCACTTCCACTTACCAGAACCAATATTTTTATAGGAAGCACCTTCACAACCTGTGTTCCAATAAACCTTTTTTGACTTTAACTTCTTCTTTGGATTAACTGTGTTTGAGTTGTACCAATCCCAACCTACAATATCGTCGATACTTCCGTATCTATAGACACCAAAGTGTAGGTGATCCCCAAACGAATACCCGGTATTGCCCTGAATACCTATATACTCACCGGCATCCACCTTCTTAGGTTCGGTTCCCTGTAAAACACTGGCAGCATTAATAATCTGAGCAAGCTCCTTCTTAGCATCCTCAAGCAATTCTTGGAATTTTGCTTCATCATTCTTAGTCTTTTCCAAAAGTGTCTGTTTTGCAGTTCTTTGCTGATCTAGGTTACTCTTATAAACTTCAAGATTTGCTCTCTCTGCTTCAACTTGTGCCTTCAATTCCTCTGTTTGAGCCTTTTTGGTCTCAAATAATGTCTTTTGTTGCGTGTATGCAGCTTTGGTTTTCTCCATTTCATCCAATAACTCTTGATCTTTAAACTGCATAGTTTTTAAGTATTGAGCCTTATTCACCACTTCATCTAAAGAATCAGAACCAAAAAGAATTACAACCGGAGAAACAGTGCTGGACTTGTATCTAGCCCGCATACGCTGCCCCAAAACATTCTTTTGATAGTCAATTGAAACAGATAAACCCTCAATACGTACCTCCAGATTGGCAATATCCTCTACCAATTCACCCAATAATTTAGTTCTTTTTTCAATCTCAACAATTGCATTCTGAATTCTAAGTTGGGTTAGACTTATTTGGCTATCAAAATAAATGATCTCATTTTTTAAAGACTTCTCCTGTCCTGCAAGATCGTCAAGTATATCCTCAAATTCATCAATTTTTTCTTGAATGTTGTCCGCATCACTATCATCAGCAAAAACAGTTTTGAAACCAAAGGATATTGTACACAAAAGACTTATGGAAACTGCAAAAAATAGTAGTTTTTTTAACATAGGCTCACTTTAGTACTTTAAATATTTCTTCACTGCAGCAAAGCTTCCAAAGTAACCTAAGAGGAGACCAAAAAGTAGCATTAGTCCGACTAGAATCAGCCAAAATACCCAAATTGCAACCTTGAAACCTGCTATCAGTACCACCAAAGAAGAAGCAGTGAAAAATCCAAAGAAATGGACTGAGGTGAACAAAATGGAAATAATAATAGAAGCAATTACCGCAGATATTATTCCAAAGGAGACACCTTGGATTAAGAAGGGACTTCTAATGAATGCGTTTGGAGCACCAACAAGTTTAAGGATTTCTATTTCTTCTGCTTTGTGGCTTATATTTATTCTAAGAGTTGCAAATATGATTGCAAACGAGAGAAGTAAGAAAACACCAACAAGTACCCCACCTACAATGTAAACAGTACTGGCCCAGCTCTTAAATCTTTCTACTACACTTTCAAAGAATTTAACTTCCTCAACACTCTCTAAAGACTCAAATTCGGTAGCTAAATCAGAAAGAAAAACAACCTTCTCTGCTTTTATCTCTAAACTTGCAGGAAGAATATCTTTTGAAATGGCTTCGAGTAGTACAGGTTCATCTTTATTTATTTCTGTGAAAATATTAAAAGCATCTTCCTTTGATATATAACTAACTTCAGCAATACGTTCGTCTGCTTCAAGTGTACCTTTTAATGAAATAATCTGGTCTTCCAGAAAAGAATCTTTAAAAAATAAAGTTATCTGAGCCTGTTCCTCCAAAGATTTAATAGCAGTTTGCATGCCAACACCTAGGCTCATAAACAATCCCAATAAAATAAAGGTTACTGTTATGATGGCCACATTAGATATCACCAAAAACTTTTCACGTGAATACAATGTACTTAGTTCAGAAAAAAACTTATTCATAATAACTTCCTTCTTTCTTATCAGAAACTAATTTACCGTCTTCTATACGTACCACACGTTTCTTCATGTTATCTACAATACTAAAATCATGAGTCGCCATAATAACAGTAGTTCCCAGAGAGTTAATTTTATCAAGTACCTTAACAATGTCCTTTGCAGCAGTAGGATCTACCATACCTGTAGGTTCATCAGCAACAAGCACATCCGGTTCGTGAGCTAACGCTCTTGCTATAGAAAGTCTTTGTACCTCTCCACCAGATAACTGGCGAGGAAACTTGTCCATTTTCTTTGAAAGACCCACAAGACCCAAAACATTTGGAACAACGTTCTTTATATCTTGCTCGGGGGTATTCACCACCTCAAGTGCTACAGAGACATTTTCAAAAACAGTTTTTGATTTTAATACCTTAAAGTCTTGAAATACTACTCCAATCTTTCTTCTTAGTTCTGGTAGATCGGAAGCGGCAAGACTAGGGATATCTATAACCCCTGTACCATCCTCTGTTTCAAAACCAGAAAACAAAACCTCACCATCAGTGGGAAATTCTTCACGAATCAAAAGTTTAATTAAAGTGGACTTTCCTGCTCCGGATGAACCAACAATGAAAACAAACTCTCCCTCATCTATACCAAAGGAAACCTTGTTTAATACCTTGTCATCTTCATATTCCTTTGTTACATTTTTAAACTCAATTTGCGGCATTTTTTATCACAATGGTATCAACTAATAGATACTCATCCTTTCCATCTTTAGTTTTGTACTTTTCACCATAGGCTGTAACGTAATGGCCCTCTGAAACTTCAAGCTTTTTATCCTTAGCTTTGAGTAAGATTACCTCTTTACCGCGAGTATTAATTAAAGCAAAGGAAATATTTTCACCTGGATAAAGTAGAGGTTCAACAAAGGTAACAACACCCTCAAAAGACGATTGGTTAAGTTCTGCTTGTTTGGGATTTGTTTCCTCACCTTCTTGGGAAGAGGGAGAAAACCTACCCACAACCAAACCAATACTAAGGCCCAAAACTAGAAAAATTACAAATAAAATCACAAGCATTTTGGCGAAACGTATACCGTGATACTCATCAGCCTTATTATTAAAAGTACTCAATAGGTTGGGCATGAATTTATTATACAGACTGAGGCTACTTGCACAAAACCCTTTCAAACCCTATATTTAATAAGTGCTGTAATAAGCACTGTACCCTGCCAAACTATTAAAAATGCTTGAATTTGAATTAAAAGCAATTGTGTCGGATCCAGAAATTTTGGTACAATCATCCACTGTTTACCTTTTTAACAAAGAAAAAAACATCCTACTACCTATAAGAATGGCATCCTTTGCCTCCGATAACCTGCTACTGGCAAAAGACAGGTACCCAGAACCTAGGCCGCACATACATAACACCGCCTCAAGATTAGTGAGAGCGTTAGGGGGAAGAATAGAGAGAGTGATAATTAGTGGATACCACAATGAGATATTTTACTCATATATCAGAATCAAACATAAAAAGAAAAGTGTAGATATAGATGCTAAACCTAGTGACTCCATGGCAATAGCCTTAAGGCTAAGGATTCCAATATTTGTGGAAAAAAGGATTTATGAAAGCGCAGGAATACAAATAACAAAGGAACTTCTTCAAAATCTGGATTAATTTAGATACTCAGTAACATTTCTGTTGTGCTCTTCCAAGGTATTAGCATAGTGAGTAACTCCATTATTGTCGGTAAGATAATAGTTATAGGAAGTGGATGTGAAATTCACAACAGCGGCAATAGAAGACAATCCTGGATTTGCGATAGGGGAAGGAGGTAAACCAACATTTTTCCTGGTGTTGTAAGGACTAGTACTTTTTAAATCACTAGAATTTATGTCAGAAGGCCACCAATCAATTAAATCAAATTGTTCCTTTGTTGGACAAGAAGCATCTCCAGATACAGCACCTGCACAAAACTTATCTAAGGCCACAGCATATTGGGTAGTGGCATCTGCACCAATTAGAACATCGTTTTTCCAACGTTTTATCAATATACCAGCAACAATAGGTCTATCATCTTCCCTACTTACCTCACGTTCAACAATAGAAGCAAATATAATAACCTCCTCCACACTCATACCAAGATCTTGTAATGTAGACTTTGTTAATAATTTAGCTGTTTTAACCCTAAAGGTATCTTCAAAGGTACTAACTACTTCACTCTCAGTAACCTCAGTATTAAAAAAGTAAGTGTCTGGGAATAAAAACCCCTCTTTAGAGCCAGCTAAACGAATAAATTCATCATAGTCCACTCTTTTGAGTTTGGAGGTAAGATGTCTAGCATATTCCTCAACACGCCAACCTTCCAAAAACGTCATACGAATATCATTAGTTCCATGTTGAAAGATTGCAGAAAGTTCCTTAACGGAAGCTCCAGCAGGTATTTCATATATCCCAGCTTGGATACTTGTGTGAAGACCCTCTGAAACTAAAAACACCTTGAATAAAAATTCGGAATTCACCAAATCTTTTTCATGAAGACGTTTTGCAATTGAAATAACTGACTCACCTTCATTAATTTCAAATGTAGTTTCCTTAAATCCTTGAGCAGAACGATTAATTGCGAATCTATAGTAATTTCTACCCAGAATTGGAAAAACGATTAAAAATAAAACTAAGGTTATAACCAGAGATATCTTTTTACCTTGAGGGGAAAGCTTATGATATTTTCTTTCAATAGTATTTTCCATGCTTCTAATATTAACATGAATCATCAACCCAATTTGTTCTATAGGGTATATCGGGTGTATAATTAAAGGGAGGAAGCAGAATGATCGCCCCTTCGGGGGAGGAAAGTCCAGACAGCATAGAGCAAAGGGTTGGAGTGTAAGCTCCGACGTGTAAGCGCTGGTGTTTTGCAAACGAAAGTTAGCAAAAACAGAGAGTGAATTAACACACTCTGAGAGTAACAGTGACGATTCTTTTTTCTAAACCTTCGGGCATGGAAAAAGGGTGAAACGGACAATCCCACCTGCTGAAATCCACGATCGTACCGCTAAGGTTGCTCGCCGATTGGCCGCAAGGCCATCTAAGTCACATACGTGATATTAGGGTACAAAGATGGAGCATAGATAGATGATCATTTAAAACAGGATCTGGCTTACTAGCATCCTCATTATATTGGAGACAGCGTTAACGCGCTGTCTTCAATGCTTCTGCTACTATTTTCTGTATGCTAAAACTTGTTTGATAACAATCACTAAGGTCATTGTTAGAGGTACTGCAAGAATTATACCAAGAACTCCAAAAAAGGTTCCTCCAACAAGAACAGCAATAAGAACCACAAGTGGCCTAAAACCTGATACCTTACCCATAACCTTTGGCACCAAAAAGTTGTTTTCTAGTAACTGTATTCCAGAAAATAAAATGACTGCAGAGATGCCCTTTGCTGGGGAAATAGAAAACCCTACAATTGCGGCTAAAATCCATGAAATGGTAGGACCCAGCACCGGGATTATTTCAAGCAAACCAGCAACAAGTCCTAAAGCAAGAGGGTAATCAATACCTAAAACCAGCAAACCAAAGAAGCTTATTAGGCCGATAAACGCCATAAGAAATAACTGTCCCTTCACCCAAGCTCCTACATTAATTTCAATCTCTCTAACAGTTTTTTCTACAACATCCTTCAAATGCCCAGCAAAAAGCCCAATAAACTGTTTTCTTAGATTCCTCCAATCAAGAGACATGTACAAAGATAGAAAGAATACACTTACTGCCCAAACAAGCCCAGATAGTACAGAAGAAGTTGTATCAAGTAATGTCTCAGATAACTTGGATACCTCTGGGAGTAAGGAATCCAGTGGGATATTTGCCTGATTTACAACTGGAACATTCTTTAAAAGGTTACCTACATTAAGTAGAAGTTTTTGAGACTGTGCTAATACCGGAGGAAATCCCACTGTTAAGATTACTAAAATTGAAAGTAGAAGTAAGAAATAGGTTAAAACAACAGAAATACCACGGGATAAGGGCTTATTTAATAAAGTTACCTTTTCGAAATATTCGACAGCAGGCTCTACTGCTAAAGCTAAAAACAAAGATAATAAAAGTGTTGCAAATATAGGACCTAATTGAACAAGTACATAAAGTACTAAACCTATTACTAATATTGTGGCAGTAGCTTTTATTGTTGTTAGAACAGTTTTATCCATCTATATGAAATATAACATGTTCTTCTACCTGCTTACCAAAGTTTTTGTCTGTAACATCAAACCACTTTATATCTTCGTTCTTCTTAAACCACGTTTGCTGACGCCTTATATATGAGTGGAGATCATATTTAGCTCGCTGGCGTGCTTCCTCCTCAGAAGTTTCTTCCTTAATAAAGGAAACAACACTTTTATAAACAAGGCCATTTAATAAACGCGACTTGGGATATTTTTTAATTAAAATCTTTGCCTCTTCAATTAGGCCATTGTCCCAGATAGTATCAAGCCATTTATCAACACGGTCATATAAAAAATCACGAGGTGCAGTAAGACCAACAAATATAAATTCAACATCGTTAAGACGGGGTAGGGGAGTGGTATTTTTTTCTTTGGTAAGTTCAACTTCTAAAGCTCTAATTAAACGAGCACGATTGTTCAAATCAAGTCTCTCTGCCACCTCTGGGTTTAACGACGTCAGTCTTGTGACTAAGGATTTTGTTGTAGTTGTCTCAAGAGATTTTCTAAGTTCAAAATCAGGTTTTGCACCAGCTACAGTTTTAATTCCTGTAACTACATCAGTATAAAAACCTGTACCTCCAACAAGAAATGGTGTTTTCCCCTCACCCAAAAGTCCTTCTATCTTAGGGATTGACCACTTTGCATAATCATATACAGTAAAGTATTCATCAGGAGTTGCTAAATCATATCCCCAAACGATAGTGGCATCTAACTCCCAATGATCCTCTAATTCCTTAATTTTAGCCATAGAACCTACAGGAACTTTTCCAGTACCTATATCCATGTCTTTATATACCTGTCTAGAATCAGCAGAAATAATTTCACCACCAAACTTTTCACATAACTTCACAGAAAGTGAGGTTTTACCGCTTGATGTTGGACCTACTATTACTAATACCTTACGCATAAAAGCATTATAAACCACAAACATAGCAATATACATTGACCTAAGATACATGCGAATGTATACTGCTATTAATGCCAAAGTTAGTACTGCTTTACATCAAAAGTTTCCCTGCCTTCTCAAATGCACAGGTTAACAGACTATCTGAAGTACTCGCTAATTTTGGACTTATGGTAATAGGAACCTATGCGTTACCTATCTTCTTCAAAACCAGACCGTTAGATGCCAATATGTTAATATTTGGATTAGCTGGGGGTATAACCCTAATAGTAGCAAGTTTATCAGTCATGAAAGGAATACATTCATGAGTAATCCATATGGCCTATTTTATATTGGCGCAGCAATATTCGCACTTGTTCTGGTTGTTCTGGCACTACCAACAATGATAAAAGGTCCAAATGATAAGGATAACAAGTAGTATGCACGCAATAATACTTCCAGGTAATTCAAAAAGATACAATAAACAGGGACTTATCGACACAACTAAGCACTTGGAAGACTTATTTGAAACAACAACTGCTCATTATTACAAACATTGGGAAGGTGACAGTGAAGACGAAACATCACCTATCGATATGGAACATGAGGTAAACACTTTGGCAGAAGAGGTAGCAAACAAGGATGAGTTTGTAATTGTTGCCAAATCCGTAGGTACTGTTGTAACCTTAAAAACTATTTCTGAAAGGGGAATCAAACCTAAAAAATGTGTTTTCCTAGGTTTTCCTGGAGTGGAATATGCAAAATCACAAGGGAACTTTGATAAGTGGATTAAAGACTACAACGTTCCAACACTATTTATACAACAAACAAATGATCCTTTCTATAAATTTGCAGAGCTTGAAATAGCACTAGACACATTACAACTGAAAGATTTCAATCTTATTGAAACTGCAGGAGACAATCACGCATATGACAACTATGAAGAAATTGAAGATATGGTTAAAGACTTTATTACTACCTAATTAGGTCTATTCTTCTTCCAAACCTTTGTTAAATGAGCATGTCGCCATTTCTTTTCATGTAGGGGAATGTCATCTTCAAATTTTTCAGCAGCTGGCGTACCTTTTCTTGGTGAGTACATGCTTATAAAAGCTACCTTGAAAGGAATTTTTTCAAATAATTTAACAGTATCCATAAACTGATCCCGAGTTTCACCTGGAAAACCTAATACAATATCTGTTCCAAAAACAACTTCTGGTTTAACTTCCCTAATACGATCAATTAATACAATATAATCCTCAATGGTGTGTCTGCGGTTCATAGACTTGAGCACGTCGTTATTTCCAGATTGAACAGGTAAATGAAGAAATTCATCTATCCTTGGTAGCTGTATGGCATCAATTAAGTCCTCAGTGAAATCAAAGGGATTTGAGGACATAAAGCTTAGTTTTTCTAAACCCTCAAGATCATGTACCTTACGTAAAAGATCAGCAAAGGGTAATTTATGTTCACTTCCGGTTCTTACCTCAAATTTTTCCTTCATAGTAAGGCCCCAAGAATTTACATTTTGACCACACAACATAATGTGCTTAAAGCCCTTGTTTATCATATCCCCCACCTCAGCAAGTACTTCCTTCTCACTACGAGAAATTTCTTTTTCACGAGCATATGGAACAACACAATAGGTACAGAAATTATCACAACCAAAGGAAATATTTACATAACCAATTTTGTTTTTTTCTGATAAATTATCCTTTCGAGAGACCGCTAGTTTGCCTTCAACCCACTCCCCTATCAGACCATTTGTATGCAAAATATTGGGTATTTCCATAATTTGTTTAGGATTTATATAAGCATCAACCCACGGAGTCCTTCCCTTTAGCTCAGCTAAAGCAAATCTTTGCCTTTTACCTGTAACAGAACCAACCATACACCCCGCCATAACAACAAATGGCTTATCTTGCATTCTTTTAAGCTTCTTACCTAAACCATATACCTTGTCTTCACTCTTTTGTCTTACAGAGCATGTATTAATAACAAATAGGTCACTATCCTCCAAGTCAGAAGTGGCTTCAAAACCCAATGCCTCCAACACCCCTGCAATAGAGGAAGAGTCAGCTTCATTAGCATAACAACCGAATGTTTGAATCAAATATTTTTTAGGTTTGTATTGCATGAAGACGATTATAACAAATGTTAGAATATAAAAATGAACCAGGAGGTAGATCTGATTAAAAAACATATAAAGGAAGCCAAAAATATATATCTGACGACACACATAAATCCAGATGATGATGCAATAGGATCATTACTTGGGATGTATGGACATATAATAAATAACTACACCAATAAAGAAGTTGTAATGTTAATAACCGGAAGCCCTCAAAAAAAGTGGGACTTTCTCATTAATGCAGACAAAATTGAGTGGGTAGAAGATATTGCCAATAATGTAGACGACGCAGACTTAATAGTAGTTCTCGACTGTTCGGACACATATAGAGCTACTAAAAAACCTGAACTCTTAAAGGATAAAACCACCGTTGCAATCGATCATCATCAACCCGAAGAAAACTCTTTCACAGTAATGGAACAAAGACAGTCAGCCTCATCTACCGCACAAATAATTGCGGATTCCTTTTTATCTGAAGACGACTTTATGAAGATTGAAATTACAAAACCACTTTTCATGGGATTGTACCAAGACAGTGGAGGCTTCATGTACATAACAAAGGACCAATTAGGTACCTTTGCAACAGCACAGAAATTGATGGAAAAAAATCAGTTCGATATACAAACCTTGCTACAAAAGATCAAAATGATTACACCAGAAACATATGAAGTATGGCAAAACCTTATGAAGGACTCTGTTATGGTCAAACACCCGATAAAACCATATATATACTCTTATGCCACTAAAGAGGACACAGAAAAATATGGTAAAGCAGCTGTTTCGAAAGCAAAAAGATCCTTTTTGGATGGTTGTGCAAAGAAAGTGGAGGGATTCGGTTGGGGTTTTGTAACATATCCCGCGAAAGGTAATTGGGAGATATCCTTCAGATCAACTCCAGGAAATCCAAATGTTCAACAGATTTGTAAAAAATACTTTAATGGTAACGGACACACCTTAGCCGCAGGAGGACAAATGCCTTTTGAAAAATATCAAACAGCAAAGGATTTCGCACTGGATACTACAATGTTACTTGAAAATGAAAAATTAGATTTAACAGAAGAATCTTAATCGACCTCAATACCTGTTTCTTCTACAAACTTAGCAGATTCTTCAAGCATGTTCATCCACGTCTTATCTAAATTACCAATAAGACCTGTAAAATCAGGTATCCAAAGCTTAATACCCTTGGGATACATGTCTTGAAAGACTTCTCCATCCCAAACCACAATAGTATCTGTTTTTGATTTAATTGCAGCAGTTGCTCCAACAACGGTGTCTTCAAATATCAAGGTGTGCTTTGAGTTGGTTTTAAATTCCTTCATAACCTTTTTGTACATCTCTGGATTAGGCTTGCGTTTTTTTACCTCATCGCCACCGATTATAAAATCAAAGACTTGCTCGGCCTCCATACGTTTTACTATTTCATCAACAACACTTTTCTTTGTGTTTGAAGCAAGTGCTAGCTTCATACCTCTCTCTTTTAGTTCTTTTGCAAAACCCCAAAAACCAGAAAAGGGTTCGATGTCCTTATACAGTTTTAAAAATTCTTGTTCTGTCTCTACAGCCAACTTGGGTGCTAACTCCTTTATAGGAGCATCCAATTTATTTTCTATGCGCTTCAATGTATGCATCCATTTTTCTTCAACATTTAATCCTGAAGGATAATGTTTGGAAATAGTAACTTTATGTTTCTTTTTCACATTATCCATAGCCTGATCCCAATAAGCCTGAGAATCAATTATGGTTCCATCCATATCAAATATGACTAGCTTTTTGTTTTCAAATATTTCCTTCAATGAGGATCTAGATTTTCTTGTGAAAGCATCCCAAACAACCTTTATGAAATAAACGGGTCCAAAAAGAGTATTAAAAAACAGGGAAAACCAACCATCACCAGCAAAAAGTAGGATATAAAGAGCATACAAAAACCCAATAACAAGATAGATAATGGCTACAGTCTTGAGAATTTCCATACCTAAAGGTTAGCAGAGCTTGTTGCTTGTAACAAGCAAGGCATGCTAGATTTTATACATGACAGATCAAACAGATAAACCAATAGAAGAAAATTTAGAAGAAATTTACGCCGACGCCGACGCCGTATTTACTTGCCCTGCATGTGGGGTAATAAACAGAGATGACGTAGTGTTTCTGTGTAACACCTGTGATCAAAGCGAGCTTATTTATAAAAATGGTATGTACATGTGTCCCTCTTGTTTAGGGCCGGGGAACAATTTCGAATGCATGCTTTGTGGGTCTAAGGAAGTGGGAATGACACTAAAAGAGGCTACTGAGTAGTTTCTTGCTCATTGTAATAACGCTTCAAAATAAGCGCTGCTGACAAATGATCATTAGTTTTTCTTCTCTTTTTGGATATTCCTGAACGTATAGCACCTTGAATCGATTCCGATGTTGTAGCAAATTCTGATACATACTCAATTGGCTTTTTTAACTTAGCTTTTAGAAGGTTTGTGAATTGACGTACCTTAAGTGACTGTGCTGTCTCCTTACCATCCAGTGTGGTAGGAAGCCCTACAATAATCTTTGAAACCTTTGTTGAAATAACAACCTTTCCAATTTCTGAAATCAAATGTGGTGTATTTTTGCTATTAACTACCTTTAGAGGAGAAACTGATCCAGCTCTTCCAAAAGCAAGCCCCGTATTAACTTCACCATAATCAACGCCCAGAAGTACTTCGTCCATATCAATCCCTTTCCACAGTAACAGAAATATTTTCGATGTTGCTTGGAAGCTTTGAGAAAAAGGGTATGTTTGGACTAATATTCAGAGAATACGTTTTCATATTGCGTACCCCACCTAATATCTTTTCAGCTTCCCCAACACTCTTCCCCACCAATTCTTCCTTTATACTGTCCTCATCAATTTCCGGTAAAACATAGGATTTCATAGTTACCTGTAAATCTGCTAATTGAGAAGTAAGGGTAGTGGCATCTGTATTGCCAAGAATTTCTACATTTATCTCTGGTGTTTCATCTGAAAGTTCAAAACCATCAGGTACAAAGTCACCCAAAATGTCTTGCAACAAACTATCTAAACTCTTTTTTCTGTAGGACAACCCACTAAACAACACAGTTTGCGTTACCTTCACCTCATCTGCTTCATCATTAACCTTCTTATCAAATTCCTCAGTTGTAAGTCCACTCACCTGTGAACCTTCAACTAACACCCAACCATTTTCTAAATTCTCCTTAACCGAAGAATTGTTATTAGACACTATATCTTCTAGTAATGCTTGGTGAAGATTATCTAGATCCGTCTGAGTAACAACACTTAAAATATCACTACTCCCCCCGTCAATATCTTCTTTGGCCTTTGCCCGATATTTACTAGAAGAATGATCATCAAATTCCAATGTTTCACCACTGTCAATGTTATGATCTTTTCCTATTTCCTCTGCAGTAACATCCACCTCGCTTTTGCCTGGAGTCATTACCGCGGTACTAGGATCAACAGTACCTGCGGCTACAGTAACATCGTCATCCAATACATATTTCAAATCATCATCGTCTTTGGAATATAACTCCTCGCCGTCATCAAAGGCTTTTTCTGATGTTGTCCAGTTTTCTATTTCAACCTTACCCGAAGCTTTTTCACCCACAATCTTTGTACCAGTAGTATCTACTGTTTGGGACTCAGTCACTGAACTTGTAACAACATTTCCTGCTAACTGCTTATCTTTGACATTATTTTCATAATCAACCCCAACACTCACTTGAACACTTTTTATTAGTGGTTGAGAAGCAACAACAATTTCAGCCTCGGCACTAAAATCTTTCCAAAACAGTTTGTAACCAAAAAAGCCTAAACCACCTAAAAGGATTAAGCCAAATAAAACTACACCTAACTTTGGTTTAAAAGATATAGAAGGAAATCTAATTTTGGGTAACCTTAAACGCACCTTTGGCAAAGAGGGTCTGGATCTCGATTTTTTTGGACTTCCCATAACCTCATCCAGAGTAACTTCACGAGAGACAAAATCATCAGACACCCCTTTGGCTTCCGTCTGACCTCCCTGCAACATATCCAATAAAACCAATCCTGCAGGGTCATTTGTCGAAAATTCAATGGTTTTACCAATTCTTTGTGCTTCTTTTTGAATAAGTTTTAGATTTAGACTGTTTTCAAATAATACGGAACCTTCAGGTATTTCCAACTCCACCTCATTTGAAGTAGACGAAACAAGACGTTGTATTACAGAATATGCGTCTTCATGTATTTCAATTACTAGTGGTTCCATTAAATTAAGTCCTTAAGTTCTAAATAAACTATAGATAATGATGCTGGTATAACATCCTCCATTGCATGTGCCTTGCCAGTCTTATCTATAATGAGAGATAAATCTTCAATGGTAAGTTTACTAAACTCTGGGGGTGTCTTAAATGGTATTGACCTAGTCCAAGGCTCTTTACTAGCAACCTCATAAATATCTGTAAGTTCCGCTCCCCCTCCCACCATATAAATATTTGGGGCAAATGTCTTCACACCTTCAAAATCCCGAAATAATAACTCAATACCACTTAGCCAAACATCCAAAAGATTATCCATATGGCCCTTTATTAAAAGACCATCACTATCATGTAGACGTCCATAGGAGTATTCTAACTTTTTGTTTGCAGCATCAACCAAAGAAAGATCCATACCCTTACTTAGTGTTCTTGTGAAATGGTCCCCACCCAAGTCTAAACTCCTAGTTGTAACAATACCCCCTCTAAAAACCGTACCCACATCTGTTAACTCTCCACCCACATCCATAATCACACCGTCAAAATCCTTACCCTTGGAGTATCCTAAGGATTTAGTAAGAGCATACATATTGGAACTAATTGCCTGTATATTAAGCTTTAAATCCTTTGCCATACTTTGGAGTAGATCTAAGTGGTAAGAAGGTGTAAAAGCCGTAAAAACAGCAACTTCCAAGGTTTGTCCTTCCTCACCTACAAGTTCATCAACAAGTTTATTATCAAGCTTTGCATACACTGTTGAAGATGTAATCATTTGGAAATCAAGTTCTGAATCACCAGTAACTTCTAAAAATTTATTTTGAGCCTGATTGTAAGCCTCTGTGAAAATACGCTCATAAGCTGAATCTAGTTCCTTCTCTGTAATAACACCCTCTTTGCCACGTACTACACGTACAGTGGTCATAAGACCCAAAGACAAAGTGCCACTAACACCAAAAATTACATCTGTTATAGAAGGACCACCATTAACTACTTCTGCTATTGCAGTTTCTACAGCACGACTTACTTCCTCAGGATTAACAATGATTCCCCCACGAGAGGCATCTTCAAGTAAATCCTGTTTTGA
>CAZTXE010000004.1:0-14315 GCA_964617305.1 uncultured Candidatus Saccharibacteria bacterium
ACCAACCAATGTTGTGTAGTCTCCAATAATGAGAGTTACCTTATGTCCTAATTCTTGGAAGTCTCTTAATTTACGTTGTACCACAGTATGTCCCAAGTGAAGATTGGGACCTGTTACATCTGTTCCTAATTTAAAATGAAGTTGTTTACCACTGAGTAGTTTCTTTCTAAGTTCTTCCTTAGTAAAAATCTCATGCACTCCCCTATCAAGTATTTCGTCTATTTTTTTAGAATCTGTATCTATTTTTGCCATAAAGCCAGTATATATTTTTTGGAGGGTGTTGCAAATGTATGCAAGACCCCCTTTGAGTAGAATTCTTAGGGGGTCTTGTTGTTGTTGTTTCAACTGCAGCCTTTAATGGTTTTTAAATGTTCGGGCATATTCTCCTCAAAGGCTTTGACAATCAAGGCCGTTTCGCTGAAATTAATAGCTGGTTTTTTTCTCAATTCGGCTTCGATTCTTGCAAGATCTTCCAAATCGAATTGATTTTCGCCTAGTATAAAAGAACAGCTATCGATTAAGGCAAGAGGTTCCAGTGTTCCCTTTCGGCGCACTCTCAGTGTGATAGCTGATACCATTCCCTTTTGTTTGGCCCCTCCTGTGGCAGTTAGAATAAACCTTTCATAACTGGCTACCACAGTTTCCTTTCCCTTGAGCCGGTACAGTGTGCCACGTATTTTCTTTGCCATATCACTATCTCCTATACAATATTTATTGGTGGGGCACAGACCCCTTACTAGAGACCCATAGTGTAACACGGGTAGTTCATCTTTGCTATAATCAATGCATGCGTGACGAAATACACTATACTCCCCCACTCTCTAATCCTTCAAGATTATCAAAGCTTAAGACGTCTGTTATACAGCTAAAAAGAAAGATAAGGGTTATAATGCTTGAAGTTATGGCAAAGGCAAAAAGAAGGAAAAGAATTGTACCAAGAAAGAAAAAAAACAATGAAAGGATGCTTAAGTTTTTAACATTTGTAGCATCCCTATCTCTTTTTGGAGTTCTATTTGGCATCTTTGTAGGTTTTGTTGTCTTAGCTGCCTTCTCTCGTGACCTACCAAATCCAAACACTCTTTTAACTCGTAGTGAGGAATTATCAACAAAGATATTAGATAGAGATGGCAACTCCATTTATGAGGTTTATGGTGAGAAGCATCGTGTTCTGATTAAACCAGAAGATGTTGCTGATCCTTTGCGCCATGCAACCCTTGCTGTAGAAGACTCTAACTTTTATGCACACCAGGGTATTTATCTAAAAGGAATGCTAAGAGCAGTTAAGAACATGTTTTTTGGTGGAAGTCTTCAAAGTGGTTCCACTATCACACAACAAGTTGTTAAAAATGCCTTACTTACCCAAGAACAAACAATTACTAGGAAACTAAAGGAAATAGTTTTATCCTGGCAACTTGAGAATAGATATTCAAAGGATGAAATACTTCAAATGTATCTTAATGAGACCCCATATGGTGGTCAGAACTATGGTGTGTTCACAGCCTCACATGCATTATTTAGTAAAGACCCTGCTGAACTTACCGTAGCTGAATCAGCATTTATTGCAGGACTTCCTCAAAGTCCTTCTAGATACTCCCCTTTTAGCTCTGATCCCAATCGTGGTTTGGAAAGAAAGAACTATGTTTTATATCTTATGAATGAAAGAGGGTGGTTGGATGCTCAAGGGATAAGACATTATCTAAGTGATGAGGAATATGAACAAGCAAAGGCTGAAGAACTTGATTTTCAAGCAGCGCCTGCCTCATTTAAAGCACCTCACTTTGTATTTTATGTTCGTGAATATCTAGCTGATATGTATGGTGATGAGGTTATGGAAAGCATGGGATTTGAAGTAACCACTACCCTTGATATAGAGCTTCAACAGAAGTTTCAAGACATTGTAAAAGAAGAGGTTGAATCTTCTGCTGGTTCAAACATTCACAATGGATCTTTGGTAGCCATAGATCCAAAGACAGGTCAGATACTTGCAATGGTTGGGTCAAAGGATTACTTTGCTAAATCAACTCCAGAAGGTTGTACCTCTGGTATAACGGGTGAGGGTAGTTGTTTGTTTGAACCAAACCTTAATGTAACTTTGGCAAGAAGACAGCCGGGGTCCTCAATTAAGCCTATTACATATGCAACCATGCTATCTCAGGGTTATACAGCATCTACACCTTTATTGGATGTTCCCACAGTTTTCAAAGCTGCTGATGCTGGTAAGGATTATGAGCCTGTTAACTATGATGGTGAGTTCAGAGGCCCTATGTCTGTTAGAAAATCACTTGGTAACTCTCTTAACATTCCTGCAGTTAAGGCAATGGATATTGTAGGGGTCAGTAGCATGGTGAAACAAGCCCAGAAAATGGGTATAACCACCTTTGATGAACCTGAGAGATATGGTCTCTCATTAACACTTGGTGGAGGAGAAACACGTTTGCTTGAAATGACGGGTGCTTTCTCTGTATTTGCAGCTGAAGGTAGATTTAGAGAACCAACTCCAATACTTGAAATAAAGGATGGTAAGGGATCAACTGTTTATTCGTATAGAGATAGCGGTGGTGAAATGGCTTTAGGTGAAGAGATAGCCTTTTTAATATCAGACATACTTTCAGATGATGGGGCCAGATCTGAGGTATTTGGTTTTGGAAGTTTACTTAATATTCCTGGTCATCAGGTAGCTGTAAAAACAGGTACCACAGATGATAAGCGTGATAACTATGCTTTGGGTTATACAAAGGATATTGCAATAGGTGCTTGGGTTGGTAACAACAACAATGACGCTATGTATGATGTGGCCTCAGGTATTTCAGGTGCAACTCCAATTTGGCGAAGAGCCATGCTTGAGTTTCTAAAAACGCAAGAAGATAAAGAACCAAATAAATTTGAAGCTACCGAAAATGTTAGTAAGCATGAAATAGATGAGCTCACTGGCATGAAACCTTACAAGGATTATAAAAAGAGACAAGAATGGTTCCTGTTAGGAACAGAACCAAATTCAGTTAGTGATTGGTACAAAGAACTAGAAATTTGTGATGAGGATGGAAAGATAGCAAATAATGCCTGTAAAGATGCAGATGACACTGATAAGGAAGTGTTTATTGATATACAAGCACAAAAGCCAGCATGGCAGATAGATGTAGATGCATGGGTTAGTGAAAACTACTCTGGAGAAGACAAGTACTTCCCTCCTCAGATGAGGTCAGCACTTGTTTATGATGGCGATGATGTGAAAAAGAGTAGAGATCCTAAGGTTGAGATTACAAACTTTAAAAATAATGATGATGCCCCATTAAGATTTAGACTAAAGGTAGAAGTTTCCAGTGCAAATGATATAGATGAGGTTCGTATATACAAAAATGGAGAACGTGTATCAGAAGATAAATCCTATCCATACGGCTACAACTTTGACTTTACGGAAGAAGAAGCAGGTTGGTATGAGTTTGAAGTAGTTGCGGAGGATGAAAAGGGACGAGATGACTCTACAACGATCAAACTTAATGTAAGACCTAGCTAATTATTCCCAAATACTACAAATTTATTGACCTCTCTACATTTCTTTGTTAACCTTTTTTAATCTGAATAATGGAGGTTTTGATTTTATGAGTAAGAATAATGGTTTGGTTAAAGGTAGAGGTAGACGCATGCATGGAAGGTTGATACAGGTACTTCATTATCGAGGAGCAAGAATTACCTGGAAGAAGGAAACTCTTAAGGGAGGTAACAATCCGGATGCCCTGCTACATGTGATGCATGTTGATGGTAAACCTTGTGTAAGGTTTGGATCATACGCAGGGCAGATCATGTATTTTAGAAAGGGGCAACAAAGGTGGTATCAGATCCTAGAAAATGGTGTGGTCATCAAAAATAGTGGTGACCCTAACATATTTGGAAAAGGTGGGGAGATACACATATCCAAAGGAGATAGAGTTGCAATTAACTTTGTAAACTAAAAATGGAAAGGATCATATGGTTTTTGCTATGTGATTCTTTCAGGGGTTTAGGTATATTCTAAAAGTTACAGCTGTTTTATCTTCTTTATCAAATGAATCAACATATTCAACCTTTGTTGCCTTATGTTTCTCCTTTAAATCAGTCATCACAGGTCCTAGAGGTTCCTCTTTTTTAACCTCTACCGTTATGTCCTCTGTTTTTTCATGTACAAAGTCACTCTTTACTCGAAGTATGTCTGTTTCTGCTTTTAGTAAGTTTTCTGTATAAAGTGTGAAGGAATCTACTCTAAACTCACCTAGTTCTAGCTTATCTTGGTATATCTTTGCTGAGTTTTCATTCTCTGATTTGTAATCAATATTTCCAATACCTAAGTTTTCAAAGAGGGCTGCAAGTATGCCTTTCAGTTCATTATTTCTTTCAACTACATCTCCTGTAGTAATATCAAGCACTCCTTCTATCACCCTTATTTCCTTCATATCCTTATAACTATTTCCTACCTTGTGGTATGTAAGTCCTACCTCAAATAGTGCTGGAGGTATTAGCTTATGCTTCTTATATACAGAAAGAACGGGTTGAAGTGTTTCGTATATGCTTGTTCTTAAAGCATTTTGTTCTGAGTTTAGGGCATTATCCATTTCGATTTGTGTTTCATCTGTTCCCTTTTTAACAAGTGGATTTGTAATGTGCTCATGCATTCCAAGACCAACAAACAAATCTCTTAGTTTATTTTCGTATTTATAAACTTCAGGAGTTACTTCCTTTGGAGGTGCCTTCTGAACCATTGTTGTAGGAAGTGTTTCATAATTGCTTATCCTTAAAACATCAGACACAAGATCGTCTTCAACTAAAACATCTGTTCTAAAGAATGGGATTTCAAGTGTAAGTTTTTTTGTATCTTCTGCTACTATCTTATATCCCAAACGTGTCATTGTATCCTTAACAACGGATGGTTCTACTGCACTACCCCCTATCATCTCAATTCTCTTGAATCTTAAATCCATTTGTACTGGTTTTTCTTCATTGGGGTAGTAATCATAATTTTCATAGTATTCTCCACCTGCAAGTTCTAGTATTAGCTTTGTAGCTCTTTCAATTGCAACTTGAGTTAGATGTGGGTGTAAGAATTTCTCTGAACGTAGGACTGTTTCATTTCTAATACCAAGTTTCCTTGATGTCTTTCTGATACTTATTTGATTGTAGTTACCTGCATCAAGGATTATATTTGTAGTGTTACTATCTATTTCTGTTTTGTTACCACCAACAATTCCTCCGATTGCTATTGTATTGTCCCCTTCTGATAGTACTAAGGTTGTTTCATCTACCTTTACCTGTTCACCCAGTAGTGTTGTTACAGCTTCGTCCTTCTTTGCATTTCTAAGCACAATTTCCTTTTTAGAAAGCTTGTCAGTATCTTGTGCATGCATTGGCTGACCAAGCTCTACCATTACATAGTTTGTAATATCCACTATGTTGTTTTTGGAAGGAAGACCATAGCTTTCCAAACTCTCCTTTAGCCACTTTGGTGACTGTTTTACTTCAATGTTTTTAAATATCCTTGTATTAAATCTTTTAACTAGATCCTTTGCTTCTACCTTTATTTCGATCTTTTCGTTTTTATCAAGTTTCTGTGGTTCTTGGGTGTATCTTTCTGGTTCAATAAGATCTAATTTCTCTATTGCGGCAAGATCTCTTGCACAACCCAGTATTGAAAGCCAGTCTGCTCTATCCATTCTGTGTTCTAAATCAAGTACCTTACCATCAGTAGGACCTTCTAACATTAGCCCTATTGCTGTAAATGATTCAGCAAGATCTTCTGCAGATTTATTTGTCTTTATATATTCTTTTAACCAGTTTAAAGGTATGTTCATGTTTTCTTAATCCTTATACACTACTCCCCCACCATACAGTTTTCTAATATCACTTATTCCAAATCTTTGCATCACAAGTCTATCTAGTCCCATTCCAAATGCAAAACCAGTATAGATTTCAGGATCAATACCACACATCTTAAGCGTATTGTAGTGAATCATTCCACTTCCTAAGGTTTCCATCCAACCTCGTAACTTACATGTTTCACAACCCTTTCCATTACAAAGCTGACATTCCATATCTACTCCCATTCCAGGAGAAACTTCTGGGTAGTATTTATATCTAAATCTAAGTTTCACATCTTCACCAAATAAGAACTGGTGTATCTGTGTAAGTGTTCCTTTCAAATGTTCAAGTGTTATACCTTCATCAACAAGAAATCCTTGATACTGATGAAAGAATGCTGCGTTTGATTTACTTGCGGTTTCATTTCTATATACCTTACCTGCTCCTGCTGCTCTTATAGGAGGTTTGGAATCAGTTAGTACCCTAGCCTCAACAGAGGAGGTATGTGTTCTCATAAGTATTTCTGGTGTTTGTATAAAAAGTGTATCCTGCAAGTCTGTTGCTGGATGATCATCTGGTAAGTTAAGTTTTCTAAAGTTGTAATCAACTGTTTCTATTTCAGGTGCTTCTGCAATTGAATACCCATGATAGTGAAAGAACTCGTCCATCTCTCTTATTATTTGTGTTGTTGGATGTAAATACCCTGATTTCTTAGGTTTAAGGGGAAGTGTTAGATCAATACCTGCATCAGTAATTCTCTTCTCACTTCCTTGCAGTCTAGCTTCATCTATCACTACCTTGCTTTCTTCCTTGAATACATTTAGTAAAGGACCTACTTCTGTCTTTTCTTCAGATGATAGAGAAGGAAGCTGTTTTACAAGTTCTGTGATTAGTCCTGTTTGTTTGCCAAAGTATTTTAGATAAATTGCATCAAAATCTTTATTTGCTACTAGATCTTCTTCAAGTTGCTTTTTGTAATTCTCTATTTGAGCTTTAATATCCATGCGTATTTAATTCTAGCGGGATTTTGTACTTATTTAAAGGTCTTCTTGACCTTCGCTACGATTTCATCAAATGCTGTAGGATTGTTAACTGCCATTTCTGCAAGCATTTTACGGTTTAAATCAATCTTTGCGTCCTTTAGACCCTTTATGAATCTGCTGTACATAACATCATGTTTTGTAAGAGCACCATTGATTCTTGTTATCCAAAGCCTTCTCATTTGGCGTTTTCTGTCTTTTCTTCCCGCAAATGCATGCTCACCTGCACGAATTACAGCTTCATTTGCTCTTTTGAATAGCTTACTTCTGGATTCTCTATAACCCTTTGCTTGCTTTAGTATTTTCTTATGTTTTGCTCGGGCTCTTGGCCCACCTTTTGTTCTTGGCATAGTTAAATCCTCTTACCGTGCTTTCCTAAAAGTTTCTTAAACATCTTTCTGTGTCCCTTGTTTGTTACTAGACCTGTTTTATTCTTTCTATGTCTTTTGTTTGTGGACCACTTTCTTCTTAGGTGTGAAGCGTCTACGCTTTTTTTCCTAATCTTTCCACTCTTTGTTATTTTCACTCTTTTAAGTAGTGTTCTTTTAGTTTTCATTTTTGGCATAATTACTTTCTAGTAAAGGTAACAGTTACCTCGTTTCCCTGTAGTTTAGGCTTTTTTTCAGGTTTTGCAACCCCTTCCAAAGCTTTAGTTATTATTTCAATCTTTTCAAATCCCTTTTCAGGGAAAGCTCTTTGTCTACCTTTTAGTCGTACCTTTATCCTTACCTGATCTCCATCTTCAACAAACTCAGTTGCTCGTTTGATTCTAAGATTTAAATCCCCTTCTCCGATGTTAGGTCCAAATCTTAGCTCTTTGAGCTCACTCTTTTTAGATTTTGACTTTGCAGCACTTGCTTTCTTCTTTTCCTCATACAAGTACTTGTTAAAGTCCAAAAGCTTTGCAACTGGTGGGTTTGCTTTTTCAGCAATTACCACAAGGTCAAGATTACTCTTGTGTGCTTCTTTCAAGGCATCTTGTGTTGCCATTTCTCCAAGGTTTTCCCCATCGTTTGCTATCACCCTAAGTTTAGGTGCTCTTATTCTATGATTTACTTGATATCTATATTTACTGCTCACTGATTATAAGTTTTCCCTTCGAGACTGTGATAAATTACCATAGATTAAGGCTTTTGGTCAACCTAATGTCTTTAATCTTTTCAATTACCTCATCTATTGGTTTTGCACCTAAATCCTCTTCAGATCTAAGACGTACACTAACCTCATCTGCTTTTTCTTCCCTACCTCCTACAATGAACATGTAAGGAATCTTTTGCATTTGTGCATCTCTTATCTTTGCTTGCATAGATTCATCTTTATCGTTGATTTCAACACGGATCTCCTCTTCACTAAGCTTCTCTTTAAGAGAACTAGCATAGTCAAGCTGGCCATCTGTTATAGGAATAATTACTGCTTGTACAGGTGCTAACCATACAGGGAACGCTCCTGCAAAGTGTTCAATTAAGATACCTATAAATCTCTCCAGAGACCCGTATATTACTCGATGTACTACTACTGGCCTTTTCTTACTGCCATCTTTATCAATATAAGCTAAATCAAACCTTTCAGGTAATTGAAAGTCCAGCTGTATTGTTCCCATTTGCCAATCTCTACCTAATACATCTTTCATAATAATATCCACCTTAGGTCCGTAAAAGGCGCCATCACCTTCTTCAACAGAATAGCCGTCTTTACCAACAGTTTCAGTAAGAATTTCGTGAAGTTCTTTTTCTGCATAATCCCAAGCCTCTATATCACCAAGATACTTTTCTGGCCTTGTACCTAACCTGTACTTAAAGTCCATGTTAAAGACACTATAAAATTGGTTGGCAATATCAAAGATTTGTGCATATTCTTCTTTGATCTGTTCGGTTGTTATGAAGTTGTGTGAATCATCTTGTCTAAAGGAAGAGACACGTAGCAATCCATTTAATGCTCCGGATTTTTCATGTCTATGCAAAGTATCTGCATCTGAGAGTCTTAATGGAAGTTCTCTGTAGCTTCTTGGCTTTGATCCAAAAATGATCATAGCATTAGGACAATTCATCGGTTTTACTCCGTAAATATCATCATCTCCCATATCGCACACGAACATATCATCTTTATAGTAGTCCCAGTGACCTGATGTTTCGAATAGTTCCTTTTTGTTTATAAGGGGTGTAGAAGTTTCCTTATAACCCCTTTTAGCATGTTCAACACGCCAGTAGTTTATAAGTTCATTTAGTATCACCATTCCCTTAGGTAGCCAGTAAGGGCTTCCAGGAGAAGTTTCATGCATCATGAATAACTCTAACTCTTTACCAATTTTTCTATGGTTTCTTTTGTTTGCTTCCTCAAGCATTTCTAGATGTTTTTGCAAATCTTCTTTGTTCTCAAATGCTGTTCCATAAATCCTTTGAAGCATCTTTTTGTTTTCATCTCCCTTGTAGTAGGCTCCTGCTACACTAAGAAGTTTGAAAGCTTTGATATCTTCCGTATGTTTAACATGAGGACCAGAACAAAGATCTAGATCATAGTGTTCATCGCCTTCTTTACCAATACTGTAAAGGGTAATATCTTCACCACGTTCTTTGATTTCATCCAACCAATCAAGTTTGTATTGGTTGTCTGCAAATATCTCACGTGCTTCTTCCATAGATACCTCGTGTTTTTTAATTGGTAGGTTTGCATCAATAATTTCTTGCATTCTTTTTTCTACCTTTGCGAAGTCCTCAGGAGTAATGCTTTCATCTAGATCAAAGTCAAAGTAGAAACCTGTTTCAATGGCAGGTCCCATAACTTTTTTAAGTGAGGGGTATAGTTCTTGCATAGCAAGGTGTAGTACATGTTCTGCTGAATGCCTTAGTGGCAACAGAGAATCTTTATTTAGTTTTTGTATTTCTTCCAACATAATTGCCTTTCCATTGTAAATTAATTTGTTTGTTATAACTAGTGATATGAAATTGTAGTGTGATTGTTTACCCCAGATAAGGGGTTGTTGTTATTGTATTTGTGCGTGTAGTAAGTTTGAGTTGTTCCACGGAGTGATTATTTGTTATTGGTAATCTGTTGTCAATAGCAACTGTCTTCAGAGTAATAATTCCACAAGGGGTAATTTTGCATTTTCTGCAAGATCCAGCTCTGGTATGTTTTTCTTGTATACCCATTTGTAGTCTTCATGTTCATCTGACAGTCTAATCTTTCCTCCCCTTACAATAGCTGTACTAACAATTACAACATAGGTATATCCCTTATACTTCCTAACATTGGCAACCTTACTTTGAATGTGTGCTGATGGTTTGACTATTTCAATTAAAAGACCTGTTTCTTCCAATACTTCTCTTTTTAGGCTTTCGTTTAGTGTTTCTAGTTTATCAATCTTTCCTCCGGGCATTTCCCATTTTAGAGGTTGTGCATCGTTTGAAGCCCTTTTCAACAACAACACCCTACCCCTCTCATCCGATACTAGGGCTTTAGCTGTTATGAGTATTGGAACCTTGTGTGCATTTGCTACTTCCTTAGGATATGCAATATCTCTTAGATACTGTGTTATTGCCTTTTTAGATTCCAATGATAGATCATAAGAAAAGACTTCCTCTGGGGAACACCATATGAATTCTGTATGATCTTTGGTTATTTCAACCTTGCCTGCAATACTCTTTGTTAACAGGGTAATCTCAAGAAAGGTACGCCCCTTGTAGGTCCCCTCACTTATGTATCCCCTACTGTGGCAATAATATGTACCTGGTTCTGCTTCTACTATCAAGGAGGTTTCTCGTTCTACATGAATTTCAACGGCTTCTTCTAAGTTTTTAAGCCCTGCGTATTTACCTCCAGGAAGTTCCCATTTACCCGGGTTATATCTATCCTTTTTGTTTCTTTTTACAAGTAATACCTCACCAAATTCATTTAGAACTATTCCACGAACACTTATCATAAATTTTGGGTCTACTTGTTTTGGCATTTGAAATTAGTTGGGCAGGGTGTAACTAGTATAGTAATAAGCTTATGGGTTTTCAAGGACCCAAAAATGTTATAGGATATCAGTAATAAGAGCAAATCAGCCCTTTAAACCAAAGTCGGAGCACATATGCCTTAGGAGGTAATATGCCAAAATATATAGATGGTTACAGAGTATTTTGTTTGATGCAAGTTAGAACCAAGAAAATCTTATGGTTCTCATTGTTATTGCTTTTGCAGCTACCCTTCTGGTTTCAGGTTACTACAAATGCACAGGTATGGTTTAACTTCGATGTGGTGTATACCTCTCCGATATTCTCTGATATCTGTCTGTATATTGCAACAGTAATATTATTTGGGGCATATTACGCTTTGTTAGATAAAGAAGATTGGCTTCTTTTAGTTGTGCTTATACTTGTAGCACTACTTATGTATCTGCCCGCCGTATTGCAGGGTACAGGGGGTCGAGTCTTTCTGGAAAAGTGGCGGATATTCTTGTCTGTAGTCCCGTTACTAGCCAGCCCTTTTGTGATATACAAAATTTGATAATGAGACTGACAAAAAAGAAAAGAACCGGTAACTATCTTTGTAACCGGTTCTTTTTGTGCGAAACTGTATCTATGATTTTAAACATATACAAGGAAAAAGATTGGACAAGCTTTGATGTTGTAGCAAAACTAAGAGGTGTGCTAGGTATCAAAAAGATTGGTCATGCAGGGACCCTTGATCCTCTAGCAGAAGGTGTTCTCATTGTCCTAACAGAAAAAGATACTAAGAGACAAAGTGAATTTATGTCTATGGAGAAAGAATATATTGCAGAAATTGCCTTTGGTGCACAAAGTCCCTCATATGATTTAGAAACTCCTTTGGAGTTTAGTAATAACAAAATAGAACTTGATGAACTTGAAACTAAACTTTGTGAGTTACTACCAAAATATACAGGTGAAATACAGCAACGTGTTCCAGCATACTCTGCTGTTAAGGTAGATGGTCAACCCTTGTACAAGAAAGCAAGGAAGGGTGATGTTTCATTGCAACAGCTTCCTGTTAAGACGGTAACAATCAATGCTCTTAAAGTGACTGAAGTTAAGGAGATGGAATTTGAAGGAACATTACTACCCGTTGTTGTACTAAAGATAACTTGTTCAAAAGGTTTCTATGTTAGGTCATTAGCAAATGACCTTGGTGAGGATCTTAATGTTGGGGGAGTTTTAGTAAAACTTACTCGTACTAGAATTGGTGACTATACTGTTGAATCTGCTAAACGTGTTGACGAGATTAAAAGGTTATAACTTCTTTTTCTGCAGGTACAGTTTCCGCGTGGAGGAAACCTATCTTTTTAAACAACAAGAAAAGTAAATCTACCGTAAGACCATATCCTATATAAGCAATACTTCCAAGAAATCTAATAAGTGCAAAGGCTAAGATACCCATAAGAGGAGGTAGGAACTGTTTGTAGGGTTCTATTAGCTTATTAAATTCGTTTTCAACAGTTTTTTCTAAATCCAGGTTGAGTGCAGGTAGTCCTCCTACCATACTATTAGAATCAAACTGTTCTCCTCCCAATGTAGTAAACAATTCCGGATCCATAGGAAGAGGTCTTCCTTCAATTTCAGAAAGTAGATTAGCAGGCACCTTTTGTGCCAATTGAGGTTCCACAATCTTTACTACCTGTTGTTGTACTAAACCCCCAATTTTACTTCCTAGATCAACCTTTTGATCTACCCTAGCGGCATGTATAAATACAAGAAAGGCACCTACAAGAGAAAACATGGTAAGTAAACCTCTTAGTGCAAAACGCAGAATTATACGGGGGGCAAATTTAATTAACTGTTCCTTAACCTTTGATGCTATCAAGGTATCGTATGAAACTAGAGCTAAGGCTACAACACCCACAATTATTGCGTAGGAAGGACTTAAAAACATAGTACCCCCAAAGACTCCTAGAGCTATTGGAAGAGCAACAAGAGCATATTGTTCCCATGTTTTCCAACCCCCTACACTTAAGGCATATAGATATAAGATTGTAAGCATAAAGACAGCAATAGTACCCAGTAAACTAATTGGTGGACTAAAGTATTGTTCTGTTAAGGCGTATTGCACAAGTGTATATGTTAAATAAAAGGAATTACCCAGGAGAAGAAGAAAAACTATTCCGGATTTAATTGCATAGGCAGATTTATTCATAAGATTATTCTAACAGTTCTTCAGGTTCTAAAACTATTTCAGGAGTCTTACTTCCCTCTTCAATTAGATCCACAATTGTTTTTGAAACAAAATCAGGTGTGAAATACTTCTTTCCGTCACCTTCCAACTCCTCTTTCTGAGTAATTGTGAGAGGTCCAAATTCGGTTAGTGTGCTTCCCAAGGTTATGTGGTGTACCCTAGTGTTTGTTTCCTTTAATTCCTCAGCTAGAGTTAATGTAAACCCACGCAAACCAAACTTGGCTGTACAATAATCAAGTCTGCCTGCAATAGGCTTAACACCACACTTTGATCCCATATTTACAATAACTGATTCAGAGGACTTTTTAAGAAGGGGTAATAACTCCTTTGTGGTAAGAAACACAGCTGTAAGATCTAGATTTAGCACCATGTTCCACTCTTCTAACTCTAATTCTTCTATACCTTTATATACACCAGCACCTACAGAGTTAATCAGTATATCTAACCTTCCTATTTCTTTTTGAACTCTTTTTGCGAGTATGAATATTTCCTTAGGTTGAGAAAGATCAACAACAAAGTATTTATGTTTATCAGAATTCTCAAGAGAATCAAAAAGTTTCAAAAGTTTGTCTTTATTGTGATCAACCAAAACAAGTGATACTCCCCTATTAGCAAGCTCAACTGCAATAACAGAACCAATACCACCTGCAGCACCAGTTATAAGAGCAGTTTTACCGGACAGTTTCATACACTAATTTTAAGCCCAATTGTGTTCAAAGTCATTAACTACGTATTTGGCTAATATTTTCTCATCAACTTCAATATCAAGAGCTTTTTCAAGGCACATCTTTCCTTGGTAAAGAAACATTTCCCATCCAGGAGAGTTTTTCTTTCCGAGTTTTTCAGCTAACTCAATCAAAGCTGGTTTCAGTGGAACAAAAGTTACATCAGAAATAAATTCAAAACCAGCAATCATTTTCTCTTTGAATTCATAGGAATCACCTTTTAACCATGGGGATCCTACATAAGTTGCGTTAACAAATATATCTCCAGTGCTTTGTTCCATTTCCTGCAGGTTACCTATTTTGTTTACACATTTAAACTCTTCTGCTATTTTTTCTGCCTTTTCTAGAGTTCTGTTATAAACCTCAACATCAGGTGTTATGTTATTCAATTCGAAATAGACCAGCAGAGCCCTCACAACGTTGCCTGCGCCCATGATTACCATTTTTTTACCATCTATATCTGTTTTTCTAGAAATAGCTTCAGAAAGAGCATAACCTCCTTGATGAAATCCTGTTAACTTACCATCTCTATATCTAAGAACTGCTACTCTATTTATTC
>CAZTXE010000005.1:0-1979 GCA_964617305.1 uncultured Candidatus Saccharibacteria bacterium
CAAAGAATAGTTCACTTGAAGGTCCCGAATGGCCAATACCCAAATCATCAGATAGGGAAGTAAGGTAAGTAGTTGTACCACCATCAGTCCATTTTGAAGTGCCACTACCCCCCGTTTCCTCAACCCAAGTAAAACCACCAGAAGCATTGTCATATGCCAGAATGTAGTTGTCGGTAGGACCATTCGTGGCATCAAGATCAATCTCAAGTATCGAATCATTTGCAAGTTCTGTAGTGCCTACTGCTTCTGATCCTATTTGGAGGTTGTTGTAAACACCGGATACATCTCCACTAAAAGAGGTTCCCGTTGTTAAATCATCTGAACTATCTTGATCCCAGGAAGATAACTCTGTTGCTGCATTTGAGTCAGTTACTATCGTTCCTGTTGCACCTGAGAGTGTGTAAGTTGTGTTACCTGCTAGATCACCAGCATCAACTGTTGCATAGTATGTAGCTCCTGCACTTTCAAGTATTTTTAACTCACTTGAGGCATTGTTTAGGACTATGTCATAGGCACCTGTTTGATCCCAATCTTCTGTCATAACTCCTAGTTCTATATCATTTGCATTAGCAGTAATACCACTTCCACCAATCACATTAACTGTGAGTACACCCACTGTTCCTCCACCTGTTAAACCTGTGCCTGCCGTTACACCTGTTGTTGCATTGGAGGAAATATTGCTTGTATCAAGAAGAGTACCTGTTCTTCCTGTAAGCAGGTTAAGTTCAGTTGTTGATGTTGTTGTTCCATCAAGTATATTAATTTCAGTTGCAGTTGAAGTTACTTGGGAGTCGTTTATATAAACTGTATCTGCGTTAAATTCTCCAGTGACATCCATCTCATATCCTGGAGCACCTGCACCTATAATAAAATTGGCTCCGGAAATATAGAAGGCGTCGCTGTTGTTAAACCCAAATGTACCTTGGTCTCCATCATCTGCTTCAAAAAGAAACTCTGGGCTAGAAGAATTATCATATCCAACATAAAATGTTGCTTCTGATTCATCAATTGCAAATATGGACGAGGTAAGAGAATCTCCGCCAATTGCTAGATCATCAGTAATTGATGTTAGGTATGTAGTATTACCTGCATCAGTCCACTTTGAGGCTCCTGTACCGCCATCATTAGGAAGCCAAGTGAAACCACCCGTAGCGTTATCAAAGGATAGTATTAAACCATCAGTAGGGGAGTTTGTGGCATCAAAGTCCACTTCGAGAATTGTGTCATCAGTTATTTCTGTAGTAATAATTGAAGTACCAAGAGTTGAGGTAAGTGCACCTCCAGTAACAGTAATACCAGTACCTGAAAAGTCAGTGACTGTTTCGCTGTTAACCCTAAGTCCCGTTGCTTGCAGTGTACCTGTTACGTCTAGTTTGTAAGCAGGTGCTGTATTTCCAATACCAACTCTTCCGCTACTTTCATCCATAAAAAGCATTTCAGCACTTCCATCATTGTAGAATCTAATGTCTTCTTCACCTGCAGATAGTAGTACTTGATTTCCTGCCACATAAGCTTCTTGTAGTGTTGTGGCAGCTCCTGAAATACTTGCCCAAGATGATCCGTCATATATGTATATTGTGTCGTCATCCGTATCATATGCTAAATATCCCTCACCAGATGAAGGTGCAGATAGAGTTGTTCCTTGAGGTAGCTTTAGTCCTTGGGGAGCTGTGTCGTTTTGTTTGATTGCTGACAGATCTAAGTAGGTACCATCTGAGAAAGATAAGGTACCTGATGTATATGCATCACTTGTGTTACTTCTAAGAAATTCTCCTGGTTCTACTCCATCTAGTGTTTCTGCATCACTGTCTCCATCTATATCTATCCATTCAACACCACTACCGGTGGAGGATAGTACCTGACCATCACTTCCTTCATCCCCATCTGCTTGAACTTCATTTGTTAGGTTAACAGTGCTATCTGTTTGAATGTCACCTTCAAATGTTATTGTGCCGGCGTATGTAATAGTGTCTGCAAGT
>CAZTXE010000005.1:1989-13893 GCA_964617305.1 uncultured Candidatus Saccharibacteria bacterium
CCCAATGCTTCCGGGGGCTATTGTTGTTGCACCAAGTGTTCCTGTAACATCTCCTGCAACTTCAAGAGTTGTTTCTAGAGTTGTTTTAGTTGTTGCATCAAATTCATCCAAACCAGATAGACTTCCAGTTCCTGTCAAATTAAGTGAGGATGTATACAGGGATCCGTAAATAGATGCGTCTCCGATTATTTCAGCGTTACTTTTTATCACCACTCCTTTAGCCAGGTTTGTGGGCACGTTGACGTTGAATTCGTAATTAACGGCCTTGTCGCGTTGACCCAATACTGCTTCATTTTTAATACTGTCTTTAATAGACATTACGTTTCTATTAGCTATGGGGGAGAGAATATTAGATATACCCAAGATTCTGGTTCGTGTAAAATGCAAACCGGCCACATTGAATGCCAGAAGGAATATACCCGTGGCGAGTGCAAGGGCAGAGCCAATTGCAGCCCAATACATGCCTTTGATATTCATTTGTACTTTGATGGCTTCTTTTTTACTTTTAGTTTGCTTTACTACTTCGTTTCTATTTATTGCATACTGTTTAGTACTTCTATCTTTTACTATATTTTTAAGTTTTAAAATGTCATGGTGGGTGTATGTCCTATAACCTTTTTCATTTCTTTGCGGACATATATACCCCAAAGTTTCCCATTTTCTTAACAACTGTGTAGATACTAGAAGAAGACTAGCGATCTCTGATATTGAGTACTTTTTCGTTGTGTTTTTCTTGTTTGGCAGGTCGGGCATTTTTCCTTGCACGTGTAAAGAAAACTACGTGTGCATATATTATAAAAGGGTACATAAATAATGCAATAGTTTTGTGAGCAAAATTGTTTTAAATGTTCAGGAAATACATGTTTATTTACTAAACCCGCTTCATCTATTGTCATACGTGTGTTTTTGAAGTGTTTTTACATTTTCCCATCTTTCTTGTGGGTTTTTCACGCCAACGCTTGCTTTAGTGTGATGTGTTTCCTTAGGCACACTACCGCATGCTTTGTCATAGGCCTGAACAACCCTCCCCATCACTGTCTTTCTCCCTAGTTACATGAACAGGTGGCCTAAGTCTCCCATGACGGCCCTAAGCCGTGAAATATACGCTCTCCCAGCTTTTTGTGAAGTTATCTTGTTTAAATATTAGTAAGTCTGGGTGGTGTTTGTTGTGGTAGCTCCAGGATTTGTGTTTATTGCTTTTTATCAGAATATCCATGATAATTATTTCATGCCCAGATATAAGTTAATTACATTTTTTTCCCTTGTTCTTTTTTTAGTGGGGACATCCTCTATTGCTTTGGCTCAGTCGTTAACTGATCCTGCAGCAGGGTCTGCTATTTCAGTGCCTGTTAATGAAGAGGTAGTAAATTCAGGGGACATTGTTGTGCTTGAAGAAGGGGGACAGTACTTTAAGGCAACGGAACCTTATGATTCCCGAATGTTTGGTGTTGTAACAAGTGAGCCCGCTTTAGCCTTGGAGGATACTTTACTTGAGAATGGTAAGCTTGTTATTTCAAGTGGGGAGGTTTTTGTTCATGTATCTGCTGTAAATGGAAGTATTGCAAGAGGGGATTTTATAACATCGTCTGCCATACCCGGCGTTGCCCAGAAGGCTGATGTTAGTGGACAAGTATTAGGTATTGCTCTTCAAGAGTTTGCACCCGAGGACCCAAATCAAATTACTGATATCTTAGTTCAGGTAGATATTCGTCCTAATGTAATGAATGATGTGAAGGTTAACCTTATAGAGGCATGGAGAAAGGGGACACAGGCCCCATTTCTAACCCCTCTGACCTCCCTTAGATACATTCTTGCTGCTCTTATAACAGGTGGCGCCTTTGTAGTTGGGTTTGCATCATTTGGCAAGACATCTGAAAGTGGTGTTGAGGCATTGGGACGTAACCCACTTGCTTCTCAAACAATTAAACGCGGTATTGTATTTAATATGGTACTCACTGGGATAATAATGTTATCCGGATTAGTGCTAGCGTACTTAATATTGGTATTGTAAAAAGTTTGTAAAATGAGAGAATAATTATATGAATAGTCTGCCCGTAGATTCGGTATTTAACATAGCTTTATTTGTTTTTATAGTAGCTCTTTTATTTGGTTTGGCAGGACTTTTATTTGCAATTCGTAAGTTTCTATCCAAATGGCTTAAGTTTCTTCAGGAAGATAAGATTGCTGGGGGAGAAGCTATTAAACAGGGAGCTTACAAGAAGGCTTCCCAGGTTTTAGACAGTGCTCGCAAAGAATCTTTAGATATTGTCACTGAAGCAAGTAGCAAAGCAAAGGAAGTTCTTTCCTCTGTTGGCGAATTAAGTACCCAGTCAAAAGAATCCTTTAATGAAGTTCTAACTGACTTGGAAAATAAACAGGCTGCGGTACTAGAGAAGACTGCTTCTGAACTTCAAACTTTCTATGAAAAAACAATTAAGGATCAAGAAGCAAAAAGCCTTCATGTTTTAGAGGAAGTAACTGAAGATGTTGAGGAGGAAATGCTACACGAGGTTGAAGAATTCAAGGATATATTACATAAGGAAACAGTGGGATCTCAGCAGGTTATTGAGCAGGAACTAAAGAAAGAGTATGACAAGGTGGCCTCTGAGATAGAAGTCTATCGTGAAAAACAGTTAAAAAAGATTGATGAAACTATATTCACTATTTTGCATGACGTTTCTGCTTCTGTTTTAGGTGAGGCCTTAGATGTTAGTGAACATGAAAAACTTGTTTTAGATGCTTTGGAGGATGCCAAATCAGCAAATATATTTCCCAAGTAATATATGACTGTACGTAGTGAACTGAAAACATATGAAAATATTCAGTACTTCAAATCTTGTTTATCTGATTTGAAGTTAGCTTTATCTGGAAGTACTAACTCCGAACCTTCCTTTGTAGACAAAAAGATTTCTGAGGTTTTGGGGGATGATTCTACTTTGTTCAAAAAGTATTTGGACAAAAAAGAATTAACCTTGGGTAACGTATTACAAGCCTTAGACAAACTTCAGGAGGAATTAGAAATAGAGGACACCGTTGAATTAACAATTGCATTTGAACCCAGTGAAGACTTTGTGAATAAGCTATCCAAATGGTTTTCTAGTAATGTGTCTGAAAGTGTAGTTTTAAATCTACACGTTGAACCTGAACTTGTTGGTGGAGTTTTAATAAATGCATCCGGCAATTATGTTGATCATTCTGTAAAAAAGAAATTAAAAACCAATTTTGCCAAAAAGGCTACAAAATTAAATGAGTAAGTATCTAAACAAGACATTTGAAGATTATTTAAATCAGTTCTCCGAAGTAGGGAAGGTAAAGCATATTTCCTATCCACTGGTTAAAGTGGATGGTCTACCAAGCACCTTTCAAGGTGAGATTGTAGTCTTTGAAAATGGGACCTTAGGGCAAGTTACCTCTATTAAAGAATCACTTGTAGAGGTTTTGGTTTTTTCCGAAAAAGCTCCTCCTATTGAGACTTCTGTAGCACGTACGGGAGATACTTTAAAAATACCTGTAGGTGATGATTTGCTAGGAAAAGTAATTACTCCTCTTGGTAAGTCTTTGCATGGAGCGGAACCTCTTTCGTCTCTTAGTGAGTATAGATACATAGAACGAGAATCACCCGGTATTGCTGAGAGGGTTGAAATAACCAAGCCTCTCGAAACAGGTGTGACAGTTGTAGATTTGATGGTCCCACTTGGTAAGGGGCAAAGAGAGCTTATTATTGGTGACAGAAAAACGGGTAAAACTAACTTCTTACTTCAGACCATGCTTACACAAGCCCGCAAGGGAACTATTTGTATATATGCTGCCATAGGTAAGAGAAAGGCAGATGTTTTAAAAGTAGAAAAGTTTTTCAAAGATAACAACCTAAAAGAAAAAACAATTAGTGTAGTTTCCAACTCAACAGACTCTTCTGGAGTTATATATCTAACACCTTACTCCGCTATGGCCATCGCAGAATACTTCAAAGATATGGGTAAGGATGTCTTACTCATTCTTGATGACCTTTCAATACACGCTAAATTTTATAGAGAAATATCCTTGCTTGGTCGTAACTTTCCTGGAAGAAATTCTTACCCAGGAGACATTTTTTATACACATGGTCGCTTGGTAGAGCGGGCAGGAAACTTTAAGACAAAAGAGGGCACTGTATCTCTGACATGTTTGCCTATTGCCGAAACCGTTGAGGGTGATATCTCAGGTTATATACAGACAAATCTTATGTCAATGACTGATGGCCATATTTACTTTGATAGAGATTTGTTCGCTCAAGGGCGTCGTCCCGCTATAAATTTCTTTTTGTCAGTAACACGTGTTGGTAGACAAACACAAAGTGCAGTTCGTTCAGGTATCAACCGCGAGTTGAGTAGCTTTTTGACTCTGTATGAAAAGACACAGAGCTTCGTGCATTTTGGCGCCGAATTAAGTGCTGGTGTGAAGACGACATTAGCCATGGGAGATAAGGTCCTAGACTTTTTTAATCAACAGCCTAGTAAGATCTTAGGGCTTGACCTACAAGTTATGTTATTTTGTCTTATTTGGGTAGGGATTTGGAATGAGGTTAGTTTAGAAGAGGCTAGGATAGAACTTGAAAAGATAAAGAATGCTTATGAATCAAGTGATGAAGTAAGAGCTTTGTTTGCACAGTATCTTTCAGAGGCATCTGATTTTAATGCCTTATTGGGAAGAGTTGGTGGAGAGCATGCTGCTATTTTACAAAAGGTATTTTCTAATTCAGGTGAGGTGAAGTAATGGCATTAGCTAAACATGAAGTAGAAATTGAAAGTTTGGAGAGCCTCAAATTACTGGTCCAGACCTATGAGGAAATAGCTGCTAACAGGATGCAAAAGGTGAAAAAGTCTGTTTTGAACAACAGAGACTTTTTGGCATCTTTATACAAGATTTATCAGCATGTTAAATACTCATATGAGCATGAACTTTCAAAACTAAAGAAGAAGAAAGGAACAGCAGGCGATAGTGTTATTAGTAGAAATGGTAAAACATTGTCCATGCTTTTATCTGCAAACACAGGTCTTTACGGAGATATTATTAATAGAACTTATCGCTTATTTGTTGAAGGTCTCTCTGAGGGGACTACCGATGTTGCTGTTGTGGGTAAGGTGGGAAGGTCCCTTATAGAAAGAGATAAAGTTAAACTTGGTATTGATAAGTACAAGTACTTTGAACTTTCTGATGATGCCCTTTCTGCTGACAGGTTAGCATCCCTTACGTCTCATGTAGTTGAGTATGAGAAGATCGTTGTTTACCACGGTCAGTTTGTCAGTGTTATTCAGCAGAAACCTATCAAAGAATCTGTGACAGGGGATATACCACAGGGTCAGGCCCAAACGGTGGAGGAGGCAAGGTACATTTTTGAACCTTCTCTAAAGGACATAATGAAGTATTTTGAATCTGAGATTATGGCCTCCGTGTTTGAACAAACACTACATGAATCAAGTTTGAGTAAATATGCCTCTAGGATGATTAACCTAGATAAGGCAGTAGTAAATGTGCAAGAGAGTTTAGCTAAGGCACACTTTGAAAAACAAAGAATGCACCACCGGGTTATGAATAAAAAGCAACTCGGAGTGTTATCAAGTATTTCTTTATGGGGATAAATATGCAAGAACAAAGACAAATGACAGGAAAAATAAAAACAGTAAACGGATACATCGTAGAGGTGGTCTTTCCAATGGGGGATAAGCCTAACATTCGAGATGTCTTATATATGAAGGATAATCCTAGCGTCAAAATGCAAGTTTATAGCTCTGCAGGAGAGCAGAGTTTTTATTGTATGGCTCTATCCGATGTAAAGAATTATTATCGTGGTGGTCAGGTATTGAGCACTGGAGAATGTCTTAACATCCCCGTAGGTGAGGGTGTTCTTGGTAGGGTAATGGATGTCTTTGGTACTCCAAAAGATGGTAAGGGTGATATACAAGGTCAACGTAAATCTATATACAGCTCACCCCCAAGTTATACCCAGATGCGCCCCGAACAGGAAATACTAGAAACAGGGGTTAAGGTAATAGACTTTTTTGCACCAATGATTAAGGGTGGAAAGGTAGGATTCTTTGGTGGTTCTGGAGTAGGTAAAACAATTCTTCTAACTGAGGTGCTTCACAACATTGTTAGCCTTGATAAGAGTAAGAAGAATCTATCGGTATTCTCAGGTGTAGGTGAAAGAACCCGTGAGGGTCAAGAGCTTGTGAAGGAGCTTGAGAGGGCAGGAGTACTTCCTTCAGTTGCTTTAGTCTTTGGTTCAATGGGCGACAGCCCATCTGTAAGATTTTTATCCTGTTTCTCTGCGGTTACTGTTGCTGAGGAATTTAGGGACAAACATGAAAAGAATGTATTGTTCTTTATAGATAACATGTATCGTTTTGCACAAGCTGGAAATGAACTCTCGATGCTTATGAATACCATTCCATCAGAGGATGGTTACCAACCTACACTTTCTTCCGAAATGGCAGCTGTACACGAAAGATTGGTATCCACAGATAAGGCTTCCATAACAACAATTGAGGCCATTTATGTTCCTGCAGATGACATATTGGATCAGGGGGTACAGGCAATCTTTGATTATCTTGATTCGTCTATCGTTTTATCTCGTGATGTATATAGAGAAGGTAGATTACCTGCTGTAGATATTCTATCCTCAGGTTCTGCTGCTTTGTCACCGGATGTTGTGGATCGCACTCATTACAATGTATCTCTTCAGGCAAAGAGTTTGCTGAAAGATGCAGAATCTCTCGAGAGGATGGTTTCACTTGTTGGTGAATCTGAGCTCTCAGAAGAGGATAAGGTTAAGTATCAAAGAGCACAGAAACTCAAAAACTTCATGACTCAAAACTTCTCTGTGGTTAGCAAACAAACAGGGAAGGAAGGTGACTTTGTTTCTTTAGCCGATACTGTTGAGAGTGTAAGACTTATTCTTGAGGGTGAATATGATGATGTTACTGAAGATCATTTTTTGTTTATTGGTAATGCTGATGAGGCAAGAGGTAGGACTAAAACCACTTCTAAAGCAGACATAAAGGAGGCCTAATGGATTCCTTAAACGTTGTAATGAAAAGTCGAAAGAAGACATATTATGAAGGTCCTGCTGACACTGTTTCCTCAATTAATGATACAGGCCCTTTCGACATCTTACCCCAACATGCAAACTTTATTACAATGATTAAGGACAATATTGTTTTTAAGATACCCGGAGAAGATACACCTCAGAAGTTTGAAATCTCAAAAGGTGTTATGCGTGTGTATGAAAATAGTGTGAATATCTATTTGACTGTTTCCTAATATTCGTTGTATATTCTCCTCATGGTAAATATAGTTAAAGTGTCCAGAGCCCTATCTGACAAAAATAGACTTAAGATAATGCAAATGCTTAGTGATGGAGAAACCAATGTTGGTGCCGTTGCTGATAATCTAAATGTCGAGGAGAACCTGGCATCCCATCATTTAAGAGTTCTATCCTCATTAGGCTTTTTAAAAAGCAATAAAAGAGGAAGGCAGGTTTTTTACAGATTAAACAAGAGGAGATTAGTTACTCTTGTAAAAGATTTGAATAAAAACCCAGCTTTTAAAGAGATTTTAGAAGAAGCTGTTTCAGGTAAGTAAGTTTTCTTTCCCTTTCTAGCACCCAATTGTATTTTCTTGTACCACCGCCCCGCGGGGAATATGCGGGAAATACATTAGGAATATTGCTCCTGTCCTACAGGACAGGTGACTGTAATTATCACTTTGCGTGTATTGTGCGGTAATTAATTCTAATCTGCTTAGAAATTTCCTTATTTATCTTTATCTGTTTTTCTGTTTTAGTATCTTTATGCTGGATACTATGGATGGGTGGGGGAGTACATCAACACTATTTAATAAAAAGATACTGTATGTCTTTGTAGTACTGGGGATATTGATTCTTATTGTTTGGTCCATGTACCCTAAGAGAGTTTCGGACACCACGGTAGCCCTTGAGGTCTCCTCTGATGTGTCTAGTGAAGAGAACACAAAGATTGTGGTTGATGTTTCAGGAGCTGTGTTATCTCCGGGGGTATATGAATTAGAAACTAACGCGCGTGTAGTTGATGCAATAAAAATTTCAGGTGGTTTTAGTAAAGATGCTAATAGTCAGTGGTTACTTAGGCACTTAAATCTATCTTCCAAAGTTACAGATGGCCAGAAGATACATATATTGCATGAGTGGGAGACCTACATTGAAGACGAGATTGAACTTGCTATGTTTCCATCAAACGTTTTAAGTGCATCTGAAGTAGAGGACACCAATGCTTCTTTAATAAGTATAAATAAGGCATCTAAAGAGCAGCTTGTTACACTCTCTGGTATTGGGCCTGTGTATGCCAGCAGAATAATTGAAAACAGACCATATTCGGTAATTGAAGAATTAAGTACTAAAGCGGGTTTATCTAAAAAACTAGTTACAGGTATCGAAAGTCATATATCATTGTGACTCGCAGTATATTTACACATATTCGTAAGTGGGCCATTGTCCTCCTATGTCTGATCATATTTCTTGTTCAATTGATACACCTTTGCGGCGTGGCCGGGTTGCCCGAGTGTGCTAATAGGGGATTGGGCACACCTCTGGCTGACAATGTCACCTTAACTAACATGAGAGAAATCATGTCTAATGGTGTAAAGAGTTCTCTATCTAGTCCTCATGCTGAACTTGTTCTCGGTATGGTTTTGGGTCTAAATGCTTTCAAAGAGCTTCCCACGTTTAACGACATCCTTATTAGATCCGGGACCATTCATGTAGTTGTTGTTTCTGGCTACAATATAAATCTTATATTCACATTCCTTGCAAAGTTATTTGGTTCGAATTTAAAATTTAGCACTTTATTATTAACGCAATTTTGTGCGGTAATTTTTGCGGTAATTAGTGGCTTTGAACCCCCAGTGGTTAGGGCACTTCTTATGGTAAGTATATTGACCTGGGGATATGCCTTTGGTAGAAGGGTTAACGTGTTTTATGTATTTCTAGTAAGTGTGCTTGCTATGCTGGCAATTCAACCTTTGTACCTATTTAGTTTAAGCTTCCAACTTAGTTGCTTAGCCTCTCTTGGCCTTTTAATCTTTTCCACACCACTTAGTACCTTGATAGGTAAATATATAAGAAGTGAGAATGTCTTTTTAACATCCTTTGCAGAGACTGCTTCTGCCCAACTCTTTGTTTGGCCCTTGATTGCCTTTCACTTTGAGAGAGTCTCCCTGCTTGGTTTGTTATCAAACACAGCCACTTTGTGGACAGTCCCCTTCATAACCATTGTGGGTGCTTTGGTTGTAGTTATCTCCCTTATTCACCCAGTGGCTGGGAGAGCAATTGGTGTTTTGATTCACCCCTTCTCCTCTATATTCATTACAGTTAATACCATAGTCGCGCAGAGTGGCTTCTCCGAGATTTCCGTCAAGCCGGGAAAGGGGTTTATAGCTTGTTATTACATCCTCTTACTGCTTATTTCGATTCTTTTGTATTTTAGGCGGGCCAAGGTTACTTGACGGTTTATTGTGTTTACAATTCGTAGCAAAGTGAGTAAGTTACTGGTAATGGTACCTTTGGTTATAGTGTGCTTTTTCATTATATTCACCCAAGTATCGTTGGATGGCGAGAGATCTGTAGTTTTTGTTGATGTTGGCTCGGGAGATGCCTCACTAATAGAATTTGATGATGTTAACTTCTTGATTGACGGGGGTCCCAACTCAGAAATTGATGTATATCTAGGTAAGAGGTTCCCCTTTCAGTGTAACTTTGCTGCTATTTTTGTTACCCATCCCCATAAGGATCATTTTGGAGGGTTAGAAAGGGTACTAAATAGGTGTAAGGTAGCCAAGGTTTACCAAAACAGAGCAGGAGCTGAAGGTTTAGCTTATTCCCGGTGGTTGGATACCCTGGAAGGTATTTCTGAGTCCCCTATTTATGCAGGCAGGGTGTTTGAAATAAATGGTAGTCCTGCTAGCTTATATGTATTGTGGCCGCCTAAGGAGTTACTTCAAACAGGGGTCAGCAACTTAAATGATGTATCAACAGTTCTACTGTTTGATTATGGGGACTTTGAGGTACTTTTTATGGGAGATGCGGAGGCGAATATACAAGATAATATAAAAATAGAGGATTATCTTTTTTTAATAGATGATGGTTTGGATATATTAAAGGTGGCTCATCATGGTTCTAGGGATGCTTTAAGTAAAGAATTTATGTTGTTATTACAGCCTAAACACGCTGTTGTGTCTGTGGGTGAAAATTCATACGGTCACCCCAATTTGGAACATCTATCTTTTTTGGAAGGGTTGGGGACGGCAGTTTGGCTGACTAGTGTTCATGGTACTTTAAGATTTGCGTTTTGATGACTAGGCCCTTCTTTACTTGTTAATAAGTGCCCAATAATCTATGATTTCCTCATGGATGTAGCGTTATTACTTAAAGAGAGTCTTCAAAAAGTGTTTGAAGCTGAATATGATTTATCCCTAAATATGTCAGAGATACATATGGAGCATCCCAATGCGGAAAGTTGGGGGGATTATGCTTCAAATGTCTGTATGATGGTCTCAAAGCAGCTTGATCAGTCTCCCATGGAGATTGCTAAAAATGTCAGTTATAGGGTACTCACCCAATTGGATTTATTAACAAAATCCGATGAGGATGTAAGTCCAGTTGAAAAAGTGACCTTTGAGGCACCTGGTTTCATAAATTTTACATTATCACACAATTGGTTACTGGGTCAGTTGAAAACCCGTACATATAATACAGATAATCCTGCGGAAGATAACAATATAGGTCGTTTTAGAGCAAACAAAGTACTCTTTGAGTATACAGACCCCAATCCCTTCAAGGTGTTTCATATAGGTCATCTAATGAGCAATGCTATTGGAGAATCTCTAAGTAGATTGTATGAGTTTTCCGGTGCCCAATTACGCCGTGTAAATTATCAAGGGGATGTTGGAATGCATGTTGCTAAATCTGTTTGGGGTTTCATTAAAAAAATGGAAACTGACCAAGTGACTTTGGAAGATTTGGAACAAAAAACACTTAAAGAGCGAGTTACTTTTATGGGGGAGGCGTATGCTTTGGGTGCCTCAGAGTTTAAGAAGGATCCTGAGGTTCAAAAGGAGATGCAAGATCTGAATGCCCAGCTCTTTGTTATTGCACAGGACATGCTTATTGAGAGTAAAGATTGGAAGCCTATTGTTGACTACAAAAAATTTGTACCAGATCAAACGAAGTATGATATTTCATTTGTTAAGGACATATATTTAAAGGGACGTGCCTGGAGTTTGGCAGATTTTGAAGATTTCTATGTCAAATTAGGGACAAAATTTGACGATTACTACTTTGAGAGCTTAGTAGGAGAGTACGGTTGGCAATTAGTGTCACAGTATCTGAAGGAAGGGATCTTTGAAGAAAACCAAGGTGCTGTCATATTTAATGGGGATAGTTTCGGCCTACACAACAGAGTCTTCCTAAACTCACATGGTTTGCCAACATATGAAGCCAAAGATCTTGGTTTGGCACTGTTAAAGTTTGAAGACTTCAATTACGACCTTTCGTTTATTGTCACCGCTAATGAGGTAAATGAGTACTTCAAGGTTGTTTTGAAAGCTTTATCTCAGTTCAATCCAGATATCGCAAAAAAGACTAACCATATAGGACATGGGATGATGGTTCTCCCTTCAGGAAAAATGTCTTCCAGAACAGGTGAAGTTGTGACAGGCATGAGTTTGATGCGTGAAACTCAAGATATGCTTTTGGAAAAGATTGAGGCAGGAGATAGCAATCTCACATCAGAGGAGAAAGAATTAATTTCCTCACAACTTGCAGTTGGTGCTATAAAGTACAGCATACTTAAACACGGTATAGGAAAGAATATTGTTTATGAAAAAGATAAATCT
>CAZTXE010000006.1:0-13288 GCA_964617305.1 uncultured Candidatus Saccharibacteria bacterium
TGCAAAACAAATTAAATCCGGAGAAATAACAAAGATTTTAGTAAAACCTGTAGATCTTGTGGGCCACTTTATAACAGATTATGTAACAGGTGCAAATCTCTGGTCTCTAGGAAACTTAGTTACGGTGCTAACTATGTCATCTATCTTTCTGCACAACGTGTTGGTAATGCCCAGCAACACAATTTATGGTGTTTTATTTCTTTGCGTTTTCATGCTAAATGGATTTTTAACAGCTGTAATAAATCTATTGCTGGGGCTTGCAGGATTTTGGACAACTGAAGTAACTCATCTAAAACTAATAACAACACAGATAATTGCAATTCTTTCGGGGGGCCTTATACCATTAACATTTTTTCCCCTCTGGGCACAAAGGGTGTTAAGCATGCTGCCATTCAAGTATTTAATACAATTTCCAATTGATATTTACTTTGGAAAAATACCTCCTCAGGAGATAGGTGTGAACCTAGTAATCCTAACCCTGTGGACCCTCGCTTTTTATTTTCTAACAAAACTCATTTATAGAAAGGGGGCCAGAATATATGAGAGCTATAACTAATATAATAACTAGAAGCAAAAAGTACATAAAGATTTACACACATTTTTGGAAGGTAGGTCTCTCCCTTGCAACAATGTATAGAACAGACACCTTAATGCTTCTTTTTGGAGTTATCCTTATGCTAGCAGTAAACATCACCTTTTTTTGGTTAATTTTTGGAACCACACCTGAGATAGGGGGTTGGAATATTTATGAAATGATTCTACTTTTTGGTGTATATCATGTAAACTGGGGTATATTAAAACTATTCTATGGCAGAACAATGGAGAATGTGATTGAAAAAGTGTTTAATGGTCAATATGATTTTTATCTATTAAAACCTATAAGTTCCAGGTTCATTGCATACACACTCCCACCCAATTTTAAGGGGATACCATCAACAACCGCTAGTATAATTTTCTTCTTTGTAGGTTTTTCAAATGTGGATGTGACAGTCACAGCACAAAACATCTTAGTTCTTGTGGGTTACTGCTTGCTGGGCCAACTAGCAGCATTTTCCTTTTTACAACTAGCAGTATCTTCATCTTTTTTAAGTGGTCGGTCCGAAGAAGTATTTGGTGTTATTGAAAACGCCTGGCTTTATGCAGGATATCCGGGAAATGTATTTACTGGTAAGGTATTTGCCTTGCTAACGTATATTGTTCCTATCACAATATTTGCCTCATACCCAACTGCACTTTTTCTAGGAAAAATAGATTTTAGTTTCAAAAACTTACTAATTCCAGTAGTAGTTGCACTTGGAAGTTTTTTGATATCAAATGCATTCTATAAGTTTGGGGTGAAAAACTACACCTCAGCTAGTAGTTAATTAACAAAGTTAGAAAAGGTAGGTACAATAAGACAATGGAAACATCAGTAAAGGTAGAAAAGCTCTCAAAGTTTTTTAAGATTCATAAGAAGGAACCAGGTTTGAAGGGAAGTATTAAGGCCTTGTTTAAGAGAAAATATGAAACAGTAGAGGCTGTGAAGGAAATTGATTTTGAAATAAAGCAGGGAGAACTTATAGGATTCATCGGACCAAATGGGGCAGGTAAAACAACAACACTAAAGATGTTAAGTGGTCTTTTATATCCAACTGGGGGAAGTTGTGAGGTATTAGGTTATACACCAAATGAGAGAAAACATGATTTCTTAAAGCAGATTAGCCTTGTCATGGGGCAGAAAAATCAACTTTGGTGGGATCTTCCAGCAATTGAAACATTTAATCTGAACAAGGAAATATATGAGATACCAGACGATAGATATAAAGAGGTGTTAGATGAGCTTGTGGAGCTCCTAGACGTTAAAGAAATCATACATCAGCAGGTGAGAAAGCTTTCTTTGGGGCAAAGAATGAAATGTGAACTTATAGCATCACTGATTCATACACCAAAGGTTTTGTTTCTTGATGAACCAACAATTGGACTTGATGTTGTAATGCAGAAAAAGGTTAGGGAGTTTATTAAACAATACAATCAAAGATATAACGCAACAGTGATTTTAACTTCTCATTATATGGATGATGTAAAAGAGATTTGTGACAGAGTCATAATGATTGATACAGGAAGATTGATGTTTGATGGTCCAATTAATGACTTAATTCGTAAATTTGCAGATTACAAAATACTTATTCCAATCTTTAATGAGAAGGTAAGTAGGGGAGAACTAGAAAGATTTGGTGAGGTTGTTGAATACAATTTTCCAAAGGTTGTGATTAATGTACCTAGAGATAAAACATCTCAAATGGCATCAGATCTACTAGAGAAATATGATATTGATGATCTTGATATTAATGAACCAAAACTAGAAGACATCATTAGAACAGCATTTGAGGTAAATCAGATTCATTAGGGATTTTCTAATCAACAAATAAACATGATAGTATTCTATTGGAATTGCTTCCACCTTAAACTGTGGCCTATACGGCCGCGTTTCCTTTATGGAATAGAGGTGGAAGTTTTATTTTGACCAAATTTGAAACCAGATTCACTAAGCAGAGTTAGTTATATAATCACTAAGAGCCTTCTGAATTACGGGATAATCTATACCGTTACCAGCGTCAATTGTGACATTTGGTTTGAATTTATCTAAGGATCTTTCGTAGTTCTCATAATATTCTTTCAAGAGATCCGATTTTAATAAGGCAGAGTCATCAAAGTTGTTTCGATTTGATATACGCCTTTTAAGCTCCTCATACGGCACCTCCAAACGTATTATGAAAAGAGGACAGTCCAGGTTATCAGCCAAAGCTTTAACTGCCTCAAACCTATGATCAACACTACCATCCATAATCAAGCGCCCATTTAGTCTCTTACTTAATTTTTCAGAAATATAGCTACCATAGGATTGTAGAATGGTTTGCAATTGAGCCCTCCTAATATCCGGTAACATGTCTGCTATTATCAATCGAACATCATCGTTATTTACACGAACACAGTTAAAGTCTTTCTCAAGTTTTTTAGAAATTGTTGTCTTACCAGAAGCTTGAATTCCTGAAAAGGTTATTATGAGTTTTGGTTGTTTAACATCAATATTGTTTAACTGCACTATGTGTTTCTTGTAGATAGAATCAAGTAACTCTTCAGAAATTTCTTTATACATAAGGTGATTTTAGCAGATGGCTTCTTTGATATAATAGCGGCATGATAAATTCCAAAGAACAAAGAGAACAACAAAAAGATGAAGCTGTTAAATTAAGAGAAGGTGGAAAACATAAAGAAGCCCTAGTCATGTTTGATGAAGTTATAGCTTGGGACAAAGAAAATGACAACAAGAGGGGACTAATTGATGTTTTGGGACACAAAAAGATTGCACTTAAGCTAATGGCAGACAATTCGGAAGGGAATGAAAAAGAAAGATTGATGAAAGAAACAGAAACTGCGGCAAAAGAGGGTCTTGATCTTGCCATAAAGGAATTTGGAGATAAGAGTGGACAAGTTGCTACACAGCGTGCTCATTTTGCAAGTCTCTTAAACTCACAGGAAAAACCAGAAGAAGCCTTAAAATATCTTAAAGATTCCCTAAAACATTTAGCTGGATCAGAAGCACACAAAGCTTGGCCACTTGGTATGAAGGCACACTCTGAATATTTGCTTGGTAACTATAAGGAGGCATTAAAAACACTACAACTAGCACAAGATAAACTATTTGAAGGTTATGAAAAAGAAGTAGAAATGGATGATCAGGCTCAACTTAAGCTTAGAGTATGGAATTCAGGAATAATGCTAGGGTATGCAATGGTTTATGCAAAGAGTAAAAAACCAATACTTGCAGAGGTATATGCGGGGGCAGTTTTAGCAACCCCTGATCCAGACAATATACTTGCAAATAGAAAAACTGAGGCACAAAGAATATTAGATTCGCTAGAAGGTTAGCCCTTGTGCTAAACTTTTAGATGAACATGTTAGACACTGCCCAAAAGTCTTATAAGCAATCTGGTTTCACATTAATTGAATTACTCGTAGTCATTGTAATAATTGGTTTTTTGACTGGCATTGTTTTAATGTCAATTGATCCCCAAGAATACATACGTAGAAGTAGAGATGCCCGTAGGGTAAGAGAGGTACAACTTTTAGTTCAAGCAATTAATGCAGCAGTAGCTGATGGAGATATACAACTAACAAATACCTCAACTTGTGGAACATGTAATAGCTCCTCACTAAACATAGCTGTAGATGGAACAGGTTGGGTTAAATTCACAAACATATCCGGAGACGGAGTAGGGGATTACATTACCGGATTACCACTGGATCCAGTGAACTCAGGTAGTTTAGTTTTATCTTATATGTCTGATGGCTTTGATTTTGAAATAAACACAACACTGGAATCTGCTAAATACACACCAAACATGGTAAAAGACGGAGGAGATGACTTAGCATCATATGAAAAGGGAACTAGCTTAAAACTTATTGCCCCTTGAGGAAAGACCATAGCGACAAGATGCCACTATGGTTTCCGGGATATACATTGAAAACCCTCCCCTTAAACAGGTACCAAATCTTTCAGTTTATCTATCTCGTCGCTGGAAAGAAGGCGGCCACAGTCGGTACAGTAACCTTTAGCAAGGACTTCCTCAATAACTCCTTGCGCATCCAAAGTTTCATCACATTCAGGGCATTGCATAGTGTACCTCCAAACAAATCTAGTCTAGTGGCTAATGTCTTGCAGAGTAAAATAGCAGAGATTTATCTGATTTTCAATATGAGTGGAAGTAAGACGATTATTGCAAGCTTTCCAAGGGATACTGTTAATTCTTCAATTCTAAAACTAAACTTGTCATCACCCCAGGTAATGTTACCTGTTGGGTTTTCAAGCTCTGTCTTTGTAGCCTCAAGCCATCTTTTCATATCTTCTGAATCATATTCGGAATCAGTATCATCTAATGCAAAAAGTATCCTAGGAGCAACTCCTGACATCCATACAGACCACTTAAAATAATCTTCTTTCTTTAGATCCTTACCAAGTTTTGAATTGAAATAGTTGTCAAAGGTTTCTTTAGCAAGCTTTACTCCCTTTTCTGTTTCACCCTTCATAACAAGGGAATAAGATAGGAAACCATTTACCTCTAATATGGAGTGAGACGTGGGGGGTAATAGTTCAAGTGCTTTCTCATAGTGTTTGATAGATGTTTCAAAGTCCTCATTATAATCAGAAACCCAGCCTAGAAATCTATATGATATTGGAAGTTTTTCTGTGAGTTTGTTTTCTTCAATGACCTTGTGTGCATCATAGGCATATTTACTCATTTTCTCTAAGGCTTCAGAAAGTACAACCTGATCTCTATCTTCCTCGGACTTTGCAATTTCTGACATTACAACATGTTGCCAAACTATAGAATATTCCCAATAAAGGACAGCTACTAAATCAAAGTCCTTTATTTGAGAAGCAATGGGTATTGCTTGATCAATAAGAGCTAAGGTTTCTTCTTCCTTACCCTGAACCTCTCTTAAGGTTTGTATGTCTATTAGTTTTTCATGAATGTTATCTGGAGTGATGTTCACAGGGTAATTATACAACACATAAATGTAATACGATTATCTTGTTCTATGTATTACGTTCTGATAATATACAGGCATGGTAGAAAAGGTAACAAACAAAGAAAAAAATCCAACTGAAAAGGCAAGGATAAACGCTAAATATCAACTAGTCATTCCTAGGAGGATAAGAAGGGTGGTTAAGGATGTGGCTGCAGGTAGGGAAGCATACATTACAGCAATTGATGATGAAACCATACAAATTAAACTTAAGAAAACCTCTTGGGTTGACAGATATGGTGGAATATTACCAAAAGGTTACTATGGTAAAGATGCTACAAAATATATAAAAGATTTAAGGGATGAATGGGATGCATAGGGTCTATTTAGATACTCAAATATATATTTATGTCTTAGAAAAAAATCCTATCTTCTGGGATAAGGCTAAGGACATCATTAAGGAAGTAGAAAAAAGAGGGGATCTGGTCATAGCTTCAACATTAATACTAGCCGAATTACTTTCAAAACCATATGAAATAGGCGATCTTCAAAGCGTGGAGAAAACAAAGCTAGCATTCTTAAACACTACCAACCTGGTAGTAAGGGATACAGACTTGGAAATTGCAGAAACAGCAGGATATCTACGTGGAAAATATGGTCTAAGAACACCTGATGCAATTCACCTTGCCACTGCAATGGAACTTGGTTGTGACAGGTTTATCACAAATGACAAACACTTCAGTAGAGCAACTAATAAAAAGATTGATATTGAATTCTTAGAATAGGCATAGGGTCTTACATGAGCCTAAACACATATGCTAAACTCATCGCATGAATATCTACATAATAGGACATAAATCCCCAGATCTAGACGCTGTAGCATCTGCAGTACAATATGCTGATTTTTTGAAAAAAGCAAAAAGGTTTGAAGGTTCAAAGATAATACCTCTTAGAGCAGGTGAACCAAATATAGAAACAAAGTACGTATTTGATAAATTTGACGTTGAAATGCCACAAAGCATGGATGATGTAGAGATTAATGCAGAAGATGCAATTGTTCTTGTTGATCACAATGAGGAAGCTCAAAGACATGAAAAGATAGTAGGGGACCAGGTGATAGAAATTGTAGATCATCACAAAATTAATGTTAGTTTCACAACTCCTGTAAGAATAGATGTGCGCCCTGTTGGTTCCACAAGTACCGTGGTGTACAAACTCTTTGATATGTATGGGCTAACACCTAGTGAAAAGACCCAAAGTTTAATACTTGCAGGTATTCTTTCAGATACAGTTGGTCTTAAATCAAGTACAACAACAGGGATTGATTCAGATATTGCAAGAGATATTTCAGAGAAACTTGATATTGATGTTGAAAAGTTCACATTTGAGATATTTAAAGCAAAATCAGATCTTTCAAGTCTGACACCTATAGAGATAGCAAAGAAGGACTTTAAGGTGTTTGATTTTGAAGGAACAAAGGTATTTGTTAATCAAGTTGAGACAGTAGAACCAGAAAAAGCTATAGAGCAAAAGAAGGATCTAGTAGAAGCATTAGAAGAAGCAAAAACACAAGAAGAAGCTTCACATGGATACATTGTTGTAACAGATATTCTAAAGATTAATTCTCAGGTGATTTATACAAATGATGTTGAGAAGGAAATTATAGAGAAAGCGTTTACCACAGAAGGTGAAGATAATGTTGCAGATATAGGTCCTAGGATGAGTAGAAAGAAAGATATAACACCACCTATTGAAAAAGTGATTCTTGGTAACTAAAAGAAGTCTACCTTACTAAGCTTTGTTAGATTGAATACCTTGATGATGTAATCCTGTGCTGACTCATAATCCTTTATGTTAACTTCTTTCATAAATTCATCAACAGCATATTCAAGTTTCTCTATCCCTCTTTTTCTCCCTGGAAATTTTTCTTCTGAAGAGTAAATTATTCTTAAAGCTGTCTTTACATTTTTTCTAAGTGTTTTTTCATTTGAATTTCTTTTGATTTTAAACCAAAGTTTGCTTGTTAAAACACCAACAATATAAATAACTATACCTACGAAAAGTTCCAAAACAAACTTTTGAAAGAATTCAATCATGCATGAAGTATAACACCATTTTTGTGATGTTTTTAGACCGAATTTCATTGCAGTAGCAGCCAGAAACTGGTATTATAGATAAGTTATGGCAAAGGATAAAGTAACCGATATAACAGACAAATCTGAAGATGAAAAGGTAGAAGATATTGCTCCTGTTAAGAAATTAGAACAGGGTGTTATTAGAGCTTCTATCACAGACGAAATGCAGAAAGCATATCTTGATTATGCTATGTCAGTTATTGTTTCTCGAGCACTTCCCGATGTTAAAGATGGTTTAAAACCTGTGCAGAGAAGAATCATTTATGCAATGCAAGATCAAAACATGGTTTCCACTGGAAAATTTCATAAGTCAGCTTCTGTTATTGGAGAAGTAATGAGAAGATATCACCCTCATGGTGATTCTTCTATTTATGATGCAATGGTAAGAATGGCGCAGCCTTTCTCGCTACGATACATGCTTGTTCATGGTCAAGGTAACTTTGGATCAATTGATGGAGATCCGCCAGCTGCTATGCGTTATACAGAGGCAAAGATGCAAAAGATCTCAGACGAGCTTTTCCGTGATATTGAAAAAGAAACAGTTAAATTTGAATTAAACGACCTTCAGAACATGGAACCTATTGTTTTACCTTCTGTTATACCTAACCTTCTATTAAATGGAGCTTCCGGTATTGCTGTAGGTATGGCAACAAACATCCCTCCACACCACTTGGGTGAGGTTATTGATGGTATCAATCTATTAATTGAAAAAGCAGAAACAAAGGGTAGTGAACCTGGAAAAAATGATGTTGTAGAACTATTCCCATTTGAAGGTGAGCAAGAAGGTAAATTTACAGTTAAAGTTGCAAAACCTGCTTTTGAATCAGCAGCAACAGTAGAAGATCTTGTTGAACACATTCAGGGTCCAGACTTTCCAACTGGTGGGACAATATATGACAGAGAAGAAATAACAAGGATGTATGCCACAGGTAAGGGTAGGGTAGTACAACGCGCAAAGATGAGTATTGAAGAAGGTAAGAGTGGTAAGAGTCAAATCATAATCACAGAAATTCCATACCAAGTTAACAAAGCGACCCTTGTTGAAAAAATAGCAAAACTTGCAAAGGACGACAAGATAAAGGGGATTTCTGATCTTCGTGATGAGTCAAACCATTTGGGAATGAGAATTGTTATTGAACTTAAAAGGACAGCAACCCCTCAAAAGGTAAAAAACAGACTATTTAAGTTCACACCACTCCAATCAACATTTAATACAAATATGGTGGCTCTTCTTGATGGAGAACCTAAGAGAATGACACTAAAGATGGTTCTTGAGGAATTTGTAAAACACAGACAAACAATTGTTGTAAATAGAACACTATTCTTACTTAAAAAGGTAAAGGCTCGTGAACACATACTACAAGGACTCAAAAAAGCTCTTGATATCATCGATGAAATTATTGCGCTTATTAAAAAGAGTAAAGATGTACATGCAGCAAAGGAAGGTCTTATTAAACAATTTGATTTCACCTCCATTCAAGCTCAGGCAATTCTTGATATGCAACTAAGAAGACTTGCAGCTCTTGAAAGACAAAAAATAGAAGATGAATTAGAAGAAATACTAGGAACAATTGATGGTTATGAGAAGCTTTTAGCATCTCCAGTATTGATTATTGAGACTATACAAAAGGAATTGGAAAGAATTAAAACAACATATGGAGATGAAAGAAGATCCAAAGTAATAAAGGGAGGCATTGGAAAACTATCAGATGAAGATCTTGTTGTTAATGAACAATGCATCATCACAATTTCTGACAGTGGTTACATTAAAAGACTAAAACCAACTGCATATAAGACTCAGGGTAGGGGAGGAAAGGGTGTTAAGGGGCAGGATCTTAAAGAGGAAGATATGGTCTCAACAGTGAAAGCATGTAACACACATGATTATGCATTCTTCTTTACAAATAAGGGTAAGGTATACAAGATGAGAATCTGGGAAATACCAGAAAGTTCAAGAAGAGCGAAGGGTGCTGCCCTTGTTAACTTCTTGAGTATTAAACAAGATGAAAGAGTTGAAGGCTTTTTGACAATGGAATCTGAAATCCTTGCAAAGGGTAAGGGCAATATTGTATTTGGAACCCAAAAAGGTGTTGTTAAAAAGACCTCCCTTAAGGATTACGGAAATATTAGGACCTCTGGAATTACAGCTATCAAACTTGACGATAACGATTCGCTAGCTTGGGTAAGGCTTACTGATGGCGATGACGATGTCATGATAATAACTTCTGCAGGACAATCAATTAGATTTAGTGAAAATGATGTTAGAACAATGGGTAGGGTTGCAAAGGGAGTTAAGGGTATAACACTTAAAAAAGCAGGGGATACTGTTGTTGGAATGGTAACTTTCAAAAAGGGTGCCTCAAAGGATCATCTTCTAGTTGTTTCTGAAAAAGGTTACGGTAAGAAAACAAAGCTTACAGAGTATAAGGTACAAAATAGGGGAGGATCAGGAATTTTAACTTATAATCCATCAGAAAAAACAGGTAAACTAATCACTGCAAGACTGCAATTAAACAAAACAGAGAGTGATTTACTCATTATGACTAACTCAGGGAATGCAATCAGATTGAAAACAAAACAAATACCTGTATTAGGAAGAGCCACAATCGGGGTAAAACTAATCAAACTTGGAGCAAAAGACAAAGTAGCTTCAGTTGCAAAGATTGAGGAAGCACCACAAGAAGAAATAAAAGAAGAATCTCAAAAAAAATAACTTGATAGTATTAAAAACAAAAAAGCCCTCATAAGAAGGCTTTCTTGTCTCCGCTGTTAAGACGGAAACTGTCTCGTCAACCAGACCATTTTATACTAACATGTGTTGTGGCTTTGTCAATACCTGGAGCCGCCGGCGGGACTTGAACCCGCATCGCCTGGTTGACAAAGCAGACAGTTTTCCAATTAACATACGGCGGCACACTCCAGGTAACCTAAAACTACAATATAATAATTTCCATTGGAAGAACCTAAATTCTAATTAGAATAGAGATTTGATAATATGTCTATATGCCAACAAAACTCCTTAAATTTGAACATAAACACTGGAATGATGGTGTTAGATATGTTGCAGGTATAGATGAGGCGGGCAGGGGACCACTGGCAGGGCCAATTGTTGTTGCAGCAGTAATACTTAACACAGATCACCTTTTCTCACACAAATTAAATAAGAAAAAAACAATATGGGAAGAAAACTGGCTAGAACTGTATGGAATGATTAATGATTCAAAGAAGGTAACTGCAAAAAGAAGAGAACTTCTCTTTGATTTTATTAAAGACAATGCAAAAGCTTATGAAATTACTGTTATTGAACACAATAAAATAGATGATATTGGTATTGGAGTAGCAAATCAGGTGGGATTCTTTAATACAATAGAAAAACTAAAACTTAAATCTACTGTGAGTCATGTTTTAACAGATCATTACAAAATTAAAAAGTATCCAACTGGATTTCAAACAAATATCATAAGAGGGGATAGTGCTAGCCTTACAATAGCAGCAGCATCAATACTAGCAAAGGTTCATAGAGATAGGATCATGAAAGAAATGCATGATAAGTATCCTGAGTATGGTTTTGATAAACACAAGGGGTATGGAACAAAGTTTCATAGGGAACAAATATTAAAGATTGGACCTTGTGAAATACATAGAAGGTCATTTGAACCTACTAAATCTTTTCTAAGAGACAAGAAAACACCCGGAATTTGACATATAGGACCTTCTTAACTAGGATACTCTGGTGGCCAAGAAGTATGATGTAATCATAGTCGGATCAGGACCAGCAGGTATCTTTGCCTGTTATGACCTTGTCAACAAAAACCCCAAGTTAAAAATAGCACTTGTAGAGATGGGATCATCTATTCAAAACCGGAAAAAGAATGGTGTTATGTCTGGATTTGGTGGGGCAGGAACATATTCTGATGGAAAACTGCATTTTACTCCTAAACTTTCACATGAAAGAACCTTTCATTTAATAACTCAAAAGAAATATCAGAAACTTCTTGATGAAATAGAACAGATATTTATAGATTTTGGAGTAGATGCAAAAGAATATCCAGAAAACCCAGAAATTGCTGCAAGGTTTGAAGAAGAAGCACAAAGAAATGAACTGGAACTAATTATTAGACGTTCAAAACATGTAGGAACAGACCTATTAAAAAAGATGATGATTGACTTTCAAACATACCTTGAAGAAAAAGGAGTGGACATGTTTTTTAACCGCAAGGTTACAGATATTGGAATCAAAAATAAGAAGTTTGACCATGTAATTACAAACAAAGGAAAAATATCTGGAAAGAAAGTATTACTCACACCAGGTAGGGTAAGTGCAAGATGGTTACAACAAATAGGGGATAAGCATGGAATTGAACATGAATATGGCATGGTTGAGGTAGGAGTTAGGGTAGAGTTTCCTGCCAGTGTGATGCAAAGACATGCTGATGCACTGTATGAGATAGTCTTTAAAATGAGAACAGATACATATGACGATATAATGAGGACCTTTTGTACATGTCCAAATGGGAAGGTAGCAATTGAAGATTATGAAGGATATGTTTGTGTAAATGGGCATTCAACATCACAACACAACTCGCCAAACTCAAACTTTGCATTTGTTTGTGAGGTAAATCTTACAGAACCTGTGGAAAACTCCATTCAATACGCACAATCTGTTGCCCAACTAGCTTCAACAATAGGGGGTGGTAAACCAATCCTACAAAGACTAGCAGATCTTAGAAAGGGAAGAAGAAGTACTTGGTCACGAATCAACAAATCCATGGTAAAACCAACACTAACAGAAGTAACACCAGGAGATATATCAATGGCGCTACCTCACAGAGTAGTCACAGACATACTTGAAGGTTTAGAAAAGATGGATAGGGTAATGCCCGGTATTAATTCAGGAGATACACTACTATACGCACCAGAGGTAAAGTTTAGATCATCAAGAGTTAAGGCATCAAAGGACATGGAAACATCTATAAGGGGAGTTTATGTAGCAGGGGATGCTAGTGGAATGTCTGGAACTATAACAGGGGCTGCAGCAACAGGAATGATGGCAGCAAAGGGTATATTGAAGAACTAGGAGTCAAGACAAGAAATCATCTTGACCCCCAGGATCTTTTTGGGAAAGTAAGGAATTACTTAGAAACTGATTCCCCTTAATGCCACATCAGCGTTCACAGTGCCTTCAAAAGCTGCAAGACGAACCAACAAATCGGATACAGAGATTTTCTCTGTGCGATTTACTTCATCTGAGTAAAACGTAATACGAATATTCTCATCGAACACCCAAAGCCGGAACGAAACCTCACCAGAAACGCCTTTGTAGGTTACACAACCACGCCAAAAACCTCGTCTCAGATAACGACGAAGTTTTGCCAAAGTATAACGCCCTTCCTTTTCCCAATTAAAACGTACCTTGGAAAGAGCGAAATAAAGAAGCGAGAAAAATATAGCCAATCCCAATATTATCCAGGGTAAAACTCTCCAAAGGTTGTTCATGATTATCTCCATTCCTTTATATATGATTTGTATTTGTAGGGGACTAACATTTTTGATTATAGACAATGTGGTGATGCAATTCAAACTATAAGACAAGTAATATAAATAACGACGTCTAGTCTTGATCTGTGGGTGCAGCTTGGGATAGG
>CAZTXE010000007.1:0-13092 GCA_964617305.1 uncultured Candidatus Saccharibacteria bacterium
CAAGATGCCGACGTTGTTATGTTTTTGTATAGACCTGATGATGAGGATAGAGAGAATCAATTGCTTACCATATCCAAACATAGAAACGGACCCACCGGAGAAATCCCCTTATTTTTCCGCGGTGATAGGACCCGTTTCTATGAAGTTGACGCCCGTTGATCATAAAGCTACCTCCAAAAAAACTATCTCGAAAGTTTTTCCCTTTTTCCGTAGTTTTATGTTGAGTGGGGTATCAAAGATGAGTCGTTCCACAACCGGTTGGAATTCAAACTTTTCTGTGGCCTCCTGCAACCCTTCCCCTTCGTACCCACGATTTAAGGTAAAGGAGTGGCTTTCCTGTGGGGCTAAAAGAGCTACAACTACCTCGTTTTCAACGGCTTTGATAACAATTGCTGATAAAACCTTTCCTGTGGGAGGTTCTTTTCGTCTCACATTTTGTTTCGGCATATTTGTCTTCCTTTCTTTCCTAGGATTGGATTCTAGCAGTTTTATACACACTTTATGTTAAAATTTCAAATGTTAAGGGCAAGTGGCGGAATTGGTATACGCGTCGGTTTCAAAAACCGATCCTCTCACGAGGGTGTGGGTTCGAGTCCCTCCTTGCCCACCAAGGATAATTATGCAACCAACAGCTTTAAAAACAGGAACAATATTTAAACAAAATGGGCACCCTTATCAGGTTGAAAAATATACGCACACCAAGGTAGCACGTGGTGGTGCTACTGTTAGGGTAAAAGCACGTAATTTAATCACAGGAAACATTGCCGAAACCTCATTTAACTCTTCAGCAAAGATTGAGGACGCTGATGTAACACGTTCCAGCGCCCAGTATCTATATAACGATGGTAGTGGTTTTGTATTTATGAATCCTGTTAATTATGAACAGTTTCAGATTTCTACAAAGGTAGTAGGGGATATGGCGAAGTTTCTAAAAGAAGGTGAGAGTGTACGTGTTTTATATTTTGAGGATAAACCTGTTGCAATTGAACTACCAAAGACAATGGTCTTTAAAGTTAAATATACAGAACCTGGGTTTAAGGGAAATACCGCAACAAATACACTTAAAGAGGCAACCTTTGAAAACGGCACCATTGTAAAAGTACCTACCTTTATTGCAATAGGGGATAAGGTTAAAATAAACACAGATAGCGGGACCTATGTTGCAAGAGCCTAAATATGATCACACTACCAGCACAATTTAATATTCTTAATTTATCCATTCAGACATTTGGTTTGTTTCTGCTCTTTGGTTTTGTCTTACTTGCTTTCATTGTGTGGAAGGAAGGCAAAAATGATGGGTTTGATGAAGAACGTTTATTTGATCTCTTACTGTTGTCCATGCTTTCAGCAGTACTATTATCCCGCGCTTTCTATGCGACAAATAATGTCACGTCAGGACGTGCTTTCTTTGAACAAATATATAAGGTTTGGCTTCCCGGATACAATCTATATGGTGCATTATTCGGTCTTTTAATACCGCTATTTGTTATGTGTAAGCGTTGGAAATGGTCAATTTACAGAATACTGGATATATTTTCTTTGGGATTGTCTTTATCCTTGGCTATTATTGTTTTAGGTTTTGTGGGACTTCAGGGTAAGTATGAATTCTTGTTTGCTTTTTCTTCTTGGATATTTTTGTTTGCTCTTTTGTCAAAGTTTAGAACATCAAAGATTAAGTCTGGTTATGCCTTTAGTCTCTTTCTATTACTTAATGCTCTTTTGAGCATGATCTTTTTTACACACAACACAAGTTTGACCTTTTATTTAGTGTTGGTTACACTGGCTTCAGCCGTATTTTTATTTAGATGGAGGACATTAAATTATGACCGAGCACATATCAAAAGAATTGCTAGCCGAGTTAAAGCAAAACTTACAAGAAAAAAAGATTGACCTAAAGGAACAGTTAGAGTTATTAAAAGCAGAAGATTCCTACGCAGATCCAGATAGAACAGTAGGTAATTCTGAAGATGGGGATGAAGCTACAGAAGATACATCTCACCTTGAAACAAAATTAAAAGAAAAAACTGCACTAGAGTCTCTAGGACTTGTTGAAAAGGCTCTGGCGGAGACAGAGATTGGTAAATATGGTGTTTGTGATGTTTGTGGTGAAAACATTACTATTGATCGTCTAAGGGCCTTTCCTGAGGCACCCAGCTGTCTAAATCATGCCTAATGTAAACTGTGATTATCTGTTCTCAACATATATACCCGCCGAATTACATTTAGTTTTAATATTCTGTTTACTATTGTTTACTTTCCTAATTCTTATCAAACAAGTTAAATCCAGTATTGATTTTGGTTTGGTATCTTTCTTAGTAGGTGCTGGTTTTTTCAACTTAGCTGATAGATTAAAAGATGGTTGTGTTACAGATCCTTACAACTTCTTTAATTTATTCTGGTTTAATATTCCAGATATAATAATAACCGTTTGTGCATTGACACTCATTGTTAGGTTGTGTATAACTGAAAAGATGCTTGGAGAATAATATGGTCAAAGGTAGTCGTGAGATTACCTAAGGTTTTTCTCGTAACAGGTTATCTATTTTTGTTAAGCTGGTGGTTGATAATCAATCTTTATGGTCTACGAGATAGCTTGGGTAATTTGTATTTTAGTTTAGGTATCGCCTTTTATTCCCTACTATTAGGGTTGTATATCTTTCACACCGTTTTTGGTTCATATCCTGTAGAAAAGTTGAGAAAAAGTGTTTTGGTATTGTGTTTAGGGGTTATTTCATTTGGAGTCAGCAACCTTATTTGGATCTACCTAAGCTTCATATACACTGCTGTGTTGTTTCCCTCCTTTGCAGATATCTTTCATCTAATTCAATTTTCTTTTTTTATTGTAGGACTTTTATTTGTGTCAGAGTTTAGATTACGTGCTGTTATTGGAAAGGGTTTATTTGCACTTACACTTATTTCAATTCTTGCCCTGCTACCTGTTCAAATAATTGGTACAAATTATTTTGATGTTAAAACCTATTTTTTGTTTTATCTTTCCCTAATATCCTTATTTTCATTTATTCTTTCACTATTTATGACTATGCGTAATTCTAGGCAAGGGGGGAGGACCCCTTTCTTAATAATTATTTCTTTGGGTTTCTTGTCGTTGTTTGTTGGAGACATATTTTTTATCTATGAAGTGCTCACAGTTACTCATTTTTCAGCAGGATTTCCTGATTTGTTATATCTAACGGGGATTTCTATGATATTGTTTGGAATTATTATTTGGGGAGAGTCAAAGGGAACATCCCTATTTTTCTCTGAAGATGGCCTTACCTTGTTTAGAAAGATTACCTACAAAGTACCTACCAGTCTTAATGTGCATATGTAAGTCTTGTGATATCCTACTAGGGTATGGAAAACGTACCCATAATCTATGAAGACGATGACATGTTGGCGTTAGATAAGCCCGTAGGGATGATAACTAACACCTCAATAACATCAGGACCCGGCACACTACAAGAGTTAGTGGCTTTAGGGTACCCAGAGTTGTTTGATTCAAGTAAAAAAGAGTCTGATTTTCATGTAAGAAACGGACTTGTACATAGATTAGATAAAGATACATCTGGTGTATTACTCTTTGCCAAAAATGAAGAAGCTTTTGAATATTTGGCACAACAATTCAAGAATAGAGAAGTAAAGAAAGAATACTTGGCTCTTGTTGTGGGTGAAGTTGAAGATGAAAATATTGAAATACGTGCCCCTATTGGCAGAAGTCCAAAAGCAAAAAGGAAAATGGCTGTTGTTGAAGGTGGTAGGGATTCTGTAACAGGTATCGAAAAGATTCAGACAATGACTTTGCATAACAAGACTTTAACGTGGGTGCGTGTTAAACCACTAACAGGTAGAACCCATCAGATCAGAGTGCATTTGGCTGCCCTAAATCACCCTGTTGTTGGAGATAATCTATATGAGGGTAGGCGACGTAGTTTAACATCCAGAGATGAATTCGGTAGATTGATGTTGCATGCACACAAGCTTATGATTAAACATCCAACGTCACACAAAATGTTAACTCTAACAGCTCCTAAGCCAGATAGTTTTTCCTACTAAATATAGACAAAGAGTAACCAGTTGGGCATAATATACTCAATGCCCCGACGATCTGCCAAGAAATCAAAATTAAATAAGAAAATTAAAATCAAGTTTCAAAGGACTTTAACAGGAGTCCTTCTTTTTATTGGTGCCCTTTCTTCCTTAGGTGGTCTTACAGCGTATAAAACAGTCACACGTCCCTTCGCATCCGCACAAGGTGTTTCATCCTTTGACATAGTTAATTCTGACATATCCTCCTTGTTAATAATTACTGTTGATAATCTTAACAGTGACCCTGTTAAAACCACGGGGTTAGATTTGGTGATCTATGACAAAGCAAAGAACAAGGTTGTGACATTTGTAATACCACTTAATTGGGAGACAGATATTCCTGGAAGATTTGGTTCCGAGGAATTTAGTAAGGTAGTGTCTTTGGGTATGCTCAATGAAGAGCTTCCTGAAGATGGCGCCAATCTTGTTAGAAAAGCTATAGAAAAAAACATGGCGATAAATGTTGATCGTTACTTATTAGTTGAAGAAGATATTGCAGATTCCTTAGTTGGATTGTTGGAGAATGGAAAGAGTGGGGGAATGTTAGACACAGAAGTATTGACCAAACTTCCTTTCTCAATTGTGACAGATTTAAGACTAAATGAATTTTACGATATGTATACATTTGTAGGTGGACTACCTACAGATAGATTTATAACTCACAAAGAATCTTTCAAGTTTTTTGAACTAAACGATTACACAGATACCATTCTGAGAGATTTAACATTTGATTCAAAAGTAGCCCTAGAAAAAACCTCTGTGGCTATTTTAAACGGTACCAACATTAGCGGTATTGCTGATTTTAGTGAACGTGTTGTTACAAATGTGGGTGGTTACACTGTGGCAACAGCAAATGCCACTGGCACCTACCATGAAAGTTTATTAGTAGTTTCTTCGCTTGATGCTGCGGTAGTGGAGGAAATTCAGCGTTTCTTTGGAGTCAAGAAAGTCATTTTTAAAGAGGATTATGAAGGTTCTGAGCATGTTGTTGCTCGAGCCGATGTTACTTTAATAGTAGGATTTGACATAGCAAACACCCTTTGAGATAATGTCCCTAGTCTCTCTCCTTTCTTACTCCCCGCTCCGTATTAGGGCGGGGAGTTTTATTGTCTAACTTTTTAGTTAGAACCAGTACACTTTCCGCAAAGTTAAAAAAAGATATAAATAAAAATGGGATTAATTAGAAGAAAAAAATCAAAGGTACCTGTAAGTATGTTTACAGGAGATTATGAAATTTTTGAAATAAGGGTGCCTAAGGAGGAAAATGATAAATTTGAGCTTAGAACAGCCCCTATCGCTGCAGAACACATGTTTGCCTCCCTTCATGGGCTTTTACGTGAGGATAAAGGAAATCAAGAACATTTCTCACTGGAAATTGTAGCTACTGCCGGCGGAATTAAGTTTTATGCGGTAGTTCCTAAAAATATTTCCAGCTTTGTTGAGAGTCAGATTTATGCACAGTATCCTTCTTCCAATATAACAAGGGTAGATGACTATGTACCTGCTTCTTTTAAACATGGTGCTTATAAGGTGGCCAACCTTAATTTAACAAAACCAGACTTTTTCCCTTTAAAGACCTTTATGGATTTTGAAATAGATCCACTATCAGCTTTAACTTCAGCCTTATCAGAAACAAAACCTGGTGAGGATGTGTGGTTTCAGCTTATGGTGCGCCCCATTCCTGATGGATGGCAACAGGAAGGTTATGAATACGTTGCCAGTATTAATGAGGGAACCGGTACCACAAGCCCTGTTCTTGCAAGGGATCTACCAAAGGATGTTATTGGAGAATTAAAACAACTCTCAAGTACATTCATTGCTCAACTGGCTGGTAGGCTAGGGGAGCCTGGGGATTATGTATCAAGAGGTAATCCTCCTAGAGTATTTTTAACCTCTGCTCAAGATTTGGAATTAAAATCAATTGAAAGCAAGCTTTCTAAGATGGGGTTTGAAGTTGTTCTTAGACTGTTGTCACACGCAGAAACAGAAGAAAGGGCTGAAAACTTACTCAGATCCATTATTGCTTCCACGCGTCAATTTTCAACAGCTCACCTAAATAGTTTCTCAACATCTACCAGAAGTAACGACCCTTCCCGGTATGAGGACTATACAAACAGATCATTTGTAGAAGAAAACTCCTTTGTTTTAAATATTGAAGAGCTAGGTTCTATTTATCACCTACCTTCCTCCTCAGTTGAAACACCTGGTGTAACTTGGGCAGGCTCTAAAAAGGCAGAACCCCCAGCAAATCTTCCAACAAAGGATTGTACCTACATAGGGACCACTGTTTTTAGGGACAACAAGGTTAAATTTGGCCTTATGAACGATAATGATGATCGTGTAAGACACATGTATCTTATTGGAAAGAGTGGTACTGGTAAATCTACAGCATTTAAGAACATGATTATGCAGGATATGGTGAATGGTGAAGGTATTTGTGTTGTAGATCCTCACGGAGAACTCATAGACGATATCCTAGATTACATTCCTGATGACAGAGTAGATGATGTTGTGGTAGTAGACCCTTCTGATACTGATTTCCCAGTTGGCATTAACCTGCTTGAACTGGATGATCCCTCTCAAAAAAACCTTATGGCTTCAGCCCTTGTGTCTTCTATGAAACAATATTTCTGGAGTTGGGGTCCAAGACTTGAATATCTATTAAACTATGCGGTGTTAACCCTTCTTGAAGTTCCAGGTACTTCCATGCTTAGTATTACAAGACTTCTTACTGATATGAATTATCAAAATTACATTCTTCACTTTGTGAAAGACCCTGTTGTACTTGATTTCTGGGAAGAAGAGTATAAGGCTATGAGAGGCAACCCTAGACTTATAACCGAGGCAGTAGCTCCTATTCAAAACAAGATCAATAGATTCTTATCCTCAACCACAATAAGAAACATGGTTGGACAGAAGAATTCCACAGTTGATTTCTGGGAAATTATGAACAACAAGAAAATACTTCTTATGAACCTTTCAAAAGGTAAGATAGGAGCGGACAATGCCAACTTATTAGGAGCACTTCTTGTATCTCGTTTGCAGTTTACTGCTATGCAACGAGTAAAAATAGCTGCTAATGAGAGATTACCTTTCTACCTATATGTTGATGAGTTCCAAAACTTTGCAGGAGGTGACTTTGAGTCAATCCTTTCAGAGTCTAGAAAATATAAGCTTGGTCTTTATCTAACACATCAATATACAAGTCAACTTTCAGAGGAACTTCTAAGTGCTGTTTTTGGAAACGTAGGAACTATTGCATCTTTTGGACTAGGTTCCCAAGATGCAAAGATTATGGAAACAGAGTTTGCACCTTACTTTGACGAAAATGACTTAATTGCATTACCTAAGTTTGAAATGTATATGAAATTAATGGTTGATGGTCAGTCTTCTAGACCATTTTCAGCAAAGATATTTCAACCCTGGTTACCTGAAGAAGCTCTAGCTCCTAAAACTGGTAATAGAGAAAAGGTAATTCAGCTAAGTCGTGATAAGTATGGTGCTGATGCAGAAAATATTAATAACCGAATTAGAAAATGGGTTGAATATCCTTTTGACAAAGGCAAAGCAGTTGCGGAAGGTTTCAGACAAGAAGCAAAGGCTGGTGGGAAGCAACCCGATGGGGAGTCCCATAATATTGAAAAATCTGGTAGCATGGATGTAAAGGATAGTGACGACATGGTGTAAATATTTTTCTGAAAGGTAAAGCTTCCGAAAGGTAGCTGACAAAGACCAAATGAGTCAACAATTAGAAAATAGAATAGAGAACATATCAAGTTTAATAAAGACCGCAAGTAGAAATCTAAGAAAAGCACAATTACTTATGAATTCTTTGAGAGATGATGTTTGTGGTTCATATGATGATGTCCCAGGAGTACTTGGTATTTTTGATGGGGAATTTATGATTACACCCGAGGGTAAGAAATACGAAGTTAATCCAAATTATTCTGCAAAATCTATGCTTGTAGTAGGGGACAACCTTAAAATGGTTGAAGAAGGGGATAAGCAACTCTTTAAACAGATCTCTAAGGTCCCACGACGTCGTGTGGAGGGAGTTTTGAACAAAAAAGAGGGTAAGTGGTATGCCATTACAGATGTAGGTTCTTACAAAGTATTAGACGTTGCTGTTGATTTTAGACGTGGTGCTGTAAATGATGAGGTTTTTGTTGTTGTTCCAGAAGATAATTTAGATACTGCATATGCTGCTCTTGAAAAACTAGGCAAGGAAGAAGAAAGACCAATTATTGATGAGCCTGAGGTAGAAGAAAAAGCGCCAAAGGTTGAAAAAAAGATAGAGAAGAAGGAAGAAAAACCTGAAAAGAAGAAAGCTCCCGCAAAACCAAAGAAGGAAACTAAGAAAAAAGAAGAGAAGAAGCCTGAAAAGAAGAAAGCCCCAGCTAAACCTAAGAAAGAAACCAAAAAGAAGGTAGAGAAGAAAGAGGAGAAGAAGGAAGAAAAACCTAAAGAGGATACGGTTGATTCAATTCTTGAGGGTGATGATCTAAGATAAAGGTTTATTAGGAAACATTATCTGTAGCGTCAATAAGTCCTTTTTTGAAGTAAGGTTTGATATCCTGTTTGTCTACCTTAAATGCTGGTTTATCTGCCTTAAACATTACTGTTATTGAATTTTCCTTACCTTTTCTAAATTCCACAGATACGGAGATTCCTTCCTTTGAAGCTTTGCTAAGTGCTTTAGACAACTTACCATCGTTAATGTTTCCAATTACCTTACTCTTTCTAACAATACTTACTGATTTTACATTTGTTCTATAACCAAATTCTTCCCCTTTAGTGAAACTACTAGCCTTTAGACGGGGAGCACTAAGAAAGAAGGAGTGTGCCACTGATGTACCTGGTTCTTTTACAAATTTTGCATTGGCCAAGGTACCTGTCTTTGTGACCTTTTTACTCTTAGCAAATTCCAAATTCTTTTTTGCAATTGTATTAATAGGATCTGCCTTAAGCACTGCCTTAAATATCTTTTCAGCTTCTTTGAATTTCTTTAGCTGAAGATAAGCTTTTCCAAGCCTCATCTTAGCTTTTGTGTTACCCGCATCAACTTCAAGGATTTGTTCATTTACCTCAACAGCTACTTTCCAGGTCCCCTTAAGTGCAGCTTTTATAGCTTTTTTCTCTAAAAGTTTAATATTAGTCTTTCCGTTTTCTCCCATGATTGTAAAAGTATCAAATAAGAAAAGAATGTCAAGAGAGAAATGGTATACTCCATCCTATAATACCCAATCAATAGATTTTTTGAGTTTTCCGAAAGATACCAAATCAGTATTTTCTAAGGAGGAATTACCATGATAATCATATGTGCCCGGGAGAATGTCCGCAAGATTGGATATTTTCTGTGTTCTGGAGGAGTTCTTATTCACGTGGGAGTGATTATTTCTACGTGTATTTTGGGTTCAGCTACACCCTTCTTTGTGATTTATCTAGTTGTGGGGGGGGCGGTACTGGCCCTATTTGGTATAAGGGCTTTGGTTACCTTTGGTAACTATCCCACAAAGGAAGAGATTCTTAAGGCACGAATTAATTATCAGCAGAAGTGGCCCTGTTCCTGATGTTACTACCTTGTTTAGGGCACCGTCTACATGTTTAATAAGACGGTGCCCTGAGTGTATTCATCCTTTCAAGTCTTTTGCCACATGTTTCCACAGAAAATCAAAAAGTTGCTTTTGGGAATTTACAAGTAGTCTATCTTTTATTTCAATGCCGTATTGATCTTTGTCTTCCTTCAAACTACAAACTGCCATTACATCACCATAAATCAGTGTCATGCGGTCAAACTTTATCTTTTTTTCATCCAAAGATTTTGCTTCCACATTTTCTTTTAAGAATTTAGGTACCTCTGACCAAGTTAGGGGTTTAGGTTTGTTAAATATTATTTTATTTTGTTTGTTTCTGTTTCTAAATTCCTCTCTCCATTGTTCAGCAAATCCTCTATCTGTTACGCTTTCCAGTGTTCCTGGGCTAAAACCTACAACAAGATCCTCTTTTGATACAAGGATATTCCATAATAATTGTTTGATTCCTTCTGAACCTTTATATACATTAATACTTTTCTGAGTTTCCTTTGTACTTTTTAGTTTTTTAATTTCAGTATCAAATTCACCTAAGTTTTGAGTAAGGAAGTTTAATTTATCGGTTTCTTCTTTAAGATTTAATTCAAAAACTTTGGGATCCGTAATCTTAAATAGGGTAGACTTACCAACCTTTTTGGAGGTTACATACCCTTCATTAATTAGACGCTCTAATTCAAGATAAATGGAGCTTCTAGGTTCACTAATTCTATTGTGTACTTGAACAACTGTAGATTCTGGATAAGAAGCAAGATCCAGATATATTTTGATTTGATTTTCATTCAAACCAAGTTTATTAAGATAATCCTGTGTCAACATGTGTCAACAATTATGACAGCAGATTTATACAAAAGCAAGTCAGCTATAGGATGTAGCCACATTCCAGTTCACAAATCTTGAAAGGAAAACCAAAATGAACGTGTTTATCAATTATATTGTGGCTAGCGCTAATTGCGGAGTGCCTTATCCGGCAATATGTAGACTCAGCGGGGTTAAGTTTGAGTACTACAATGAGGACAGAAAAACATGGGGCCAAAATGAAGCAAAGCTTTATGATACGGTAGACGAAGCTTCTCAAGCAGCTACTCGCTTGGGTTTCAGTCTTATTACTAAGGAAATGGTTATGTAGTTGGGAGGTTTTCAATGATTCGCGTAAAACATGAAGTGTATGACATGAAGGAAGCTTTAGCTTTTGTTGAAAGCAATAGGGCTGACATCGTTCTTGTAAGGGAGAAAAGAAAGATTCATAAAATTCTGGTACGGATTCCGATTGTGGCAGATACTCTAAAGAAAAAATCTCCCTATGAACCAATTGATCTCCTGCGTGGGTATTGGGTATTTAGGTACAAAAAGGGTAGGGGAAAGCCCCCAGTTATGCTTGTTCTTCTTGAAGTTTTAGGTCGAGATAATATTAGATATGTAGAGGAGGATACCTAATGGATATATTCATTGAATACGTAACTAGGGCTTTGTCTTTTAGCGGAGGGTACTGCATTTGTCGTTTTACTGATAAGGTGGTGTACTTCAATAAGAGAACCATGGAATGGAATAACCTTACAGTAAGGGCGGCACCTTTTCCAACCAGAGGTGAGGCTACGCAAGAAGCACTCGCCTACGGTTTTTCTTCCTCACGAGAAAAGAAGCCGCTACGAAAAAGAAAGCTTTTAGATAAATAACGAAACACCCTATTACTCTTTGAAGAAATAGGGTGCTTTGCCTTTTTCCATTCGGTACATGTCGATATAACATTTTAGAAGATGTTCCATAATGGGGCAGCTAGCTATGTGTCTCCAGTGTCCCTTCCTTCCAAGCCTCCATGAAATATGATTTATATAGTCCGGGAAGATATCAAACAGGCGTAAAAATTTTTCTAGTGCCCGTTCATAGTCTTTGTCTTCATATATTGCTTCTGTGAATGAGTGCCAGTGCAACCTTTTTTTACTAGCTACTCGTATCATATGTCCGCCTTTTGGTAGTATTTGTTATAGGGTGGCTAGTAGCATTATATACCCCGTTTGTCTTTTAGGGGAGTACCCATTAAAATGACTGCATGGCAGGACACTCTAAATGGAAGAATATTAAACACAAAAAAGCTATAACTGATGCTAAAAGATCAAAAGTATTTTCAAAAATTAGTAGGTTAATAATGGTTGCGGCCAAGGATGGTGGGGGAGACCCTGCTACAAATGCAACTCTTCGTATGGTCGTTGAAAAGGCAAAGCTTGCTAAGATGCCAAAGGATAATATTGAGAGGGCTATCAAGAAAGGTACAGGAGAGCTTGGTGGGGAGAGTTATGAAGAGGTAGTTTATGAAGGTTATGGTCCAGAAGGAGTTGCTTTTTACATTAAAGGTCTGACTGATAACAAGAATCGTACTGTTGCAGAAATTAGAAGTATATTTATGAAGGCAGGTGGTTCTTTGGGTGCTTCAGGTAGTACAGCATATATTTTTTCCGCTGATCCAGATAACCCATCTTTCACAATTGAAATAGAGGATGAGTCTATTGCCAAAAAACTTGTTGAATTAGAAGAAATTCTTGAAGATAACGATGATGTACAGGAGGTATTTTCAAACTTAGCATGACATTACCTAAGCTAACAAAGAAATATAAGTATCTTATTCTATCTGTTGTTACAGTTGGTTTATTGTTTTGGTTCTCTTATGCCCCCTCACATGGTATTCAGCGTGAGCTAAGTGCCATAATAACCTTTCTAGTAGGTATTGTTGGTACTTTGTGGTGCCAGTATTCCAGTGAATTTATAAAGGAGGCAGAAGTTAAAGCATTTATTCTTGAGACCATACTCAGTGTAATTGTTCTTCCCGTTGTATTAGGTATCGGTGCCATTTTATCTTTGTTCTATTTTCCAAATCTGGGTCTTCCTACAAAGATTGCTGCTATTGGTGGCGTAGGCTTAGTAATGTATATTACTCAACTTGTTACAAACATATTTTTGGTGGTATATGACAAAAAAGAGCAAATCCCTCTTTTCAGAGTAGCTTCTACTTGGAGTCAAATACTTGTTATTACCATAGCCATTCCCTTCTATGCAGGGATTTTCAAGCTTCCCCTAATTGCTCCCTATCAAAGCTTGATAGTAGGAGTCACTGCAGCTTTATTTGCGCTATTTTTAAGCTGGAGTATGCGTATGGATACTGATGTAACAGGTCTTGATAGGGGAGAGGTGCTGTTTAATGTGCTATTAGTAGGGTTTATTATATTTGCTTCTAGTATAAGTGTTTCCTTCTTTCCTAGTGAATCCTTTTTAAGATCTCTATTTGTGTCTTCAACTCTAATGTTTGCACTAGGGTATATGGGGGCACACTACAAAAATGCCATTACAAAGAAGCTAGTATTTGAATATCTTTTAATTGTTTTAGCCTTTTGTTATGTTACTTTTTAACGGTTGGAATATTGGT
>CAZTXE010000008.1:0-12508 GCA_964617305.1 uncultured Candidatus Saccharibacteria bacterium
AATAAATTGGGCATCGGAACGGCTTACAATAATTTCGGTCCCTCTGGAACCATCTCTAATATCTTTTACCAATACCTTAAGTCTTTGTCCTGTTCTGTATTCATCGGCACTAGCTTGTTCTGACTGAGGTAAAATTCCTTGGGCCTTACCAAGATCTAAAACAACAACATTGTTCTCTACTCTAAAGATCACACCAGCAACAATTTCACCAATCTTACCTTTGTATTCATCCATTACGACTTCTTTTTCAGTTTCACGAATTTTTTGTAAAATAACTTGTTTTGCGGTTTGAGCGGCAATACGGCCAAATCCTGGAGGTGTTACATCTTTTCCTTCAGCATTAAATACCTTAGTTGCACCTGTATCTGAATCTATTTCAACGTCTACTTCTTCTACATCAGTACCATAATCTTTACGGTATGCAGAAGCTATAGCAACCTTTATGGTTTCTAAAATACTGTCTACAGGTATTCCCCGTTCTGTTGCTACTTGTCTTAAAGCAGCATTAAATTCTGTTATTGCCATGTTTTATATGCCTTAACTAGTAAAAAAGTGGGCTACACCCACTTAAAACTAACTAAATATATTACTGTCAACGTTAAATTAGCATAACAAGGGGGAAAAGGTCAAGTGTTGATATGCCTCGGGGGGTGGATAAAGACCGAGGCATAAACAAATTGAAAAAAAGGAATCAGGCTCTGTTGAGGTCCTCAATCTCATGGACTTTAGCATGCTTAGGTACGCTTTCAGCTGGAGCAGCAGTAATACTTCCAGAACTTGCAGAAGTAACTTCAAAGCATGAAACGCCAACCTTCCCTGGGTTTATACGGAAACGAAAGTAAGAACCAACTACAATTTCATTGGGCACCCGGCAAGCATGGTTACCGTAATCACCTAGAGAAACCGTAAGAGTTGCTCTATTAGCAACTACTGGGTCAGTGGTGGCCATATCTCCTCCTTGAGATAAAACAAAAAACGAATGGGTTAAGTTTTAATTCCAATGCGTTTATAGCATATTTATAGCTTTTTGTAATCTTCTAGAAGCTTCTTTTGTTTTTTATTTAATCTCTTTGGAATCTTTATAAAGGTTTGTACAACAACATCTCCTCTGCCATGACTGCGAAGTCTAGGCATTCCTTTATCTTGAAGTCTAAACTGCATACCAGGTTGTGTACCTACGGGTATTTTAAGCTTTGCTTTACCTACACCATCCTTGGAATCAGGATCAACGACAGGTACCTCAACAGTATCTCCAAGTATGGCCTGAATAAAATCAATCTCAATAGCTGTTGCAAGGTTGTCTCCTACACGTTGAAATTGCTTAGGTGTTGCAACACGCAGGCTGATAAACAGATCTCCTGGGGGAATACCGTCTGGTCCAGGCATACCTTTTCCAGCGAACCTCAATTCTGTACCATTTCTTGCCCCCTGGGGAATCTTTATTGTTAACTTTCCACTTTCAATATTGATTTCCTTATCAACACTTTTTACAGCATCAACAAAGGCAACATGAAGTTCATAGTATAGATTCTTACCCTTTCGAGGTCTTCTTGCACCACGGAATCCACGAAAGCCAAAGGCCTCCTCAAAAATATCAAAGGGATCAAAACCAAAATCTCCTCCTTGGGATGAATAAGTATAAGTAAAAGGGCCACCTGCACCAAAAGGACCTCCAGCATTGCCGGCTCCTCCAGGACCAAATCCCGCATGACCAAACTGATCATACATCTTCTTTTTTTCAGGGTCACTTAAGACTTGGTAAGCTTCGTTGATTTCCTTAAATCTTTTCTCAGCACCAGCTTTGTCTTCCTTTGCAACCATATCAGGATGATGTTCACGTGCAAGCTTACGATATGTCTTTTTAATATCATCTGCAGAAGATGTTTTAGAAAGCCCTAGAATGTCGTAATAGTCTTTTTTATTCGCCATGTTCAAGCAATTCTAACACCTTACTCTTCTACAACTTCCCCCTCAACTGGTTCTTCATTAGTTTGATTGTCTTCCGGTTTAGGTTCTTCCTGTCCTGGTTGTGGTTGATCTTTGTAGAGATGTTCACCAATCTTTTGCATTACTGTGCCAAGATCTTGTGTTTTTTGTTTAAGATCTTCTACACTTGCTGTTGAAAGGTTATCTCTAATATCCTTTACCTTATCTTCTATCTCTTTTTTGGTATCTTCCGGTACCTTATCACCAGCATCCTTTAATGCCTTTTCTGCGGTATAGGCCATGTTATCTGCAGTATTTCTTGCTTCAACCTCTTCTTTTTTCTTCTTATCATCTGCGGCATGACTTTCTGCATCCTTAACCATTGTTTCTACCTCATCATCTGTTAGACCTGTACCTCCCTGAATTGTTATTTGTTGTTCTTTGTTTGTTGCCTTATCCTTTGCATTCACATTAATTATCCCGTTTGCATCTATATCAAAGGTGACTTCAACCTGCGGCATACCTCTTGGTGCTGGAGCAATTCCATCAAGGATAAATCTTCCTAAAGATTTGTTATCAACAGCCATATCACGCTCCCCCTGAAGTACATTTATTTCCACAGTTGTTTGATTGTCTGCTGCTGTACTAAATACCTGGTTTGCTGATGTTGGAATTGTTGTATTTCTTTTAATTAAAGGGGTACTTACACCACCGAGTGTCTCTATACCAAGTGTTAGAGGTGTTACATCAAGAAGAAGAACATCCTTCACATCCCCACCAAGTACTCCTCCTTGAATAGCAGCACCAACGGCTACTACTTCATCAGGATTAATACCTTTGTGTGGATCTTTACCAAGAAATTCTTTTACGACTTCATTTACCCTAGGCATTCGTGTCATTCCTCCCACCATAATCACTTCATCAATTTCACCCTTGCTAAGGCCGGCATCCTTTAGGGCATTTTCCATAGGGGTTATTGTTCTTTGAACAAGCTCATCTACAAGCTGCTCTAACTTTGCCCGGGTAAGAGTTAAGTTTAAGTGTTTAGGACCGGATTGATCTGCTGTAATAAACGGAATGCTAATTTCTGTCTCTTGAGTACTAGACAATTCTATCTTTGCTTTTTCAGAGGCATCTTTAAGTCTTTGCATTGCCTGTCTATCAGAACTTAAATCAACACCCTGTTCTTTTTTGAATTCTTCCAAAAGATAATTAATTATCTTTTGATCAAAGTCATCTCCACCAAGGTGTGTATCACCATTTGTGGACTTTACTTCAAAAACACCATCGCCGATTTCAAGTACGGAAACATCAAATGTTCCACCACCTAGATCGTAAACAACAATCTTTTCATTCGTCTTTTTATCTAAACCATATGCCAAAGAGGCAGCCGTAGGTTCATTAATTATTCTTTGAACATTAAACCCTGCAATCTGTCCTGCTTCCTTAGTTGCATTTCTTTGAGAATCGTTAAAATATGCAGGAACTGTAATAACAGCCTCTGTAACAGTGTCTCCAAGATACTTTTCAGCATCTGCTTTTAATTTCTGAAGTACCTTTGCTGAAAGTTCTTGAGGAGTATAAGTTTTACCTTCCACCTCAATTGCGGCCATACCATTCTTACCTTCAACAATGACGTAAGGATAATCCTTTTTGAGCTGTTTAACTTCTGGGGAATCAAAACGCATACCCATAAGCCTCTTCATACTAAATACTGTGTTTTTTGGATTTACAACTTGCTGTCGCTTTGCTGTAACTCCAACTGATTCACCACTAGCAGCAAATGAAACCATTGATGGGGTTGTGTTTGCTCCCTCATGATTTGGTATTATTTTTGCTTGACCACCTTCCATAACGGCCATAGCACTGTTTGTTGTACCTAGGTCAATTCCTATTATCTTAGACATATTATTTGTCCTTTCTGTGACCAACTTTTACTCGAGCTGGCCTAATAATTTTATTTTTTAACATATAACCCTTTTGAACTACTTCAAGCACAATAGTGCCATCTTCATCCATCTTTTCAACGGCATCCATACTTGAAGCATCAAATTCTTTATCCATAGCTTCTATCTCAACAACCCCCTCTTCCTCTAATAACTTTTTAAACTCATTTACTGTCATCTTTAAACCTGTATCCTCAATATGAACTCCAAGCATTTCCAAGTTGTCCAATATTGGTAGTATTCTCATAATTAAAATAGAATTTGCAAACTGTGCAAATTCTGCCTTTTCCTCCACAACTCTTTTTTCTAAATTCCTATAATCAGCCAAAGCTCTCTTCCAATTGTTTTCTAATTCAACACATCTAACACAGGCAGCAGCGCAATCACAGTCTTTATTACATTCACACACATCTTTATTTATTTGTTCTTTGTCATCTTTTTTAGTCATATTATTTATTGAGAATTTGCTAATTCTTCTACTAAATTACGTGTATATCTTACAACAGGTACAACAGTTGGATAGTTCATTCTTGAAGGTCCAAATACACTGATATAACCCGACTTATTACCTGCTCTGAAAGGAGAAAGTGCAATAGCACAGTAATCCATATTAGGCTGGCCTATTTCATCCCCAACAGCAACTGTAACATCACTATTTTTACTGACACCATCAAACATGGTTTTTAATAGTTCGTATCTATCAAGAAGTTTAAGCATTGATTTAGCAACTTCAACTTCTAAAAATTCTGTACTGTCTAATATATGATAGGCTCCTGCATGTGTTACAAAGCCTTCTGAGGTAACAGCAACTGCTAAGTTACCAACAACATCAGATAGTGAAAGAACTGCTTCGCGCAACATTTTTTCAAATTCAAATCTTTGGGACCAAAGCTTTTGCTTAAAAGCCACTTCCTGTAAAACAGGAATTTCATCTTCTTCCATAAGTTCCTCAATGAAAAATCTAAAAGCACGTGGAGTGGGAACACGCCCAGAGGAGGTATGCATCATTTCCAAAAAACCATCGTCCAAAAGAGAAGCCATTTCATTTCTAACTGTGGCCGGAGATACCTTAAGCGAATATTTTTTAACAACTGTTTTTGAACCAACGGGAACACTGGATTCTGAATATTCTTTAATAATTGCTTCTAAGAGTTTAATTTGACGATCTGTAAGAACGGAATTCATGTTATCAGTAATAGCATACGAGTGCTAAGAGTGTCAATGGGTTTTCACCATAAAATGTGTTATAAGTCATTTACCAATTTGGGATTCAGTATCTACAAAAGGAGCAAACCATGAGTACAAACCAATTCAAGAGACTACTTGATAAATACCGTCATGAGGACAAAATAGTGGAGGGGGACCAAGCCGCCTTTGAACTCAGTAAAGATTTACTGTCAAAACACGCCCAGAAAGCCCGCCAAATCAAGCTAACCGATACGAGAGTTGAGGAACTTCTTGAAGCACTTCTCCCGGGTATTGAAGTAACGAAGGGAAAGCGTGCTGCTACCAGAGGAAGCCTCTCTGTACTTTTCGGCACTAATGACTACCGGGTACTACTTTCCTCAGGAGGAGGCCCAGACGGAGCTGTTGGTAAGATCTTCTTGCACTATTGGTAAGGGAAATAACCAAAACGTGATTAGGACTTCAAAACCTGACGGAACGCCTCTTGCGGTATGGATACACTTCCAAACTTCTTGAGGCGTTCTTTCCCTTTTTTCTGTCTTTCTAAAAGCTTATCCTTTCTTTCTCTATGTCCACCATATATACCCCCTAAAACATGCTTTCCTCTTGAGGATATGTTTTCTCTTGCAATTATCTTTCCTCCAATAGCAGCTTGAAGTGCAACCTTAAATTGCTGGTTAGGAATAACTTCCTTTAGTTTCTTAAGCATTTGCTTACCCACTTCTACCGAATTGTCTTTCAGAACCAATCTGGAAAGAGGATCAACTACTTCTCCATGAACCAAGAAATCAAGTTTCACTACTTCAACTGATCTATATTCTAAAAATTCATAATCAAGACTTGCGTACCCAGATGAAATTGTCTTTAACTCATCAAAGAAATTAAACACTAATTCTACTAGTGGTAATTCGTATTCAAATATAACCCTGTCTTCACTTGGATACTCCATTTTTCTTTGCACCCCTCTTCTTGTCTCACAAAGTGTGATTACACCCCCCACATAATCAGCAGGGCATACAACATTTAGAAGAATCCAGGGCTCAGAGACACGCTTAATTCTTGATCTATCTGGAAAATCTGCAGCAGCCTTTACATCGGTTTTGGTACCATTTGTTAACTCCAACCTATATTCAACAGAAGGAACTGTGGAGATAAGAGAAAGGTTGTATTCTCTCTCAAGTCTCTCTTGAATGATGTCGGCATGTAAAAGTCCTAGGAAACCACATCTAAAACCAAACCCTAAAGCCGTACTACTCTCAGGTTCATAACTTAATGCGGCATCAGATAGGGAAAGCTTTTCAAGGGCTGTTCTTAAGTCTGGGAAATATTTGTTATCAATAGGAAATATACTCACAAACACAAAGGGCTTTACTTCCTTATAACCAGGTAATTGCTTTTGGGATCCTTCTTTTTCAAGATACACCGTATCTCCTACCCTAACCCTGTGAATATCTTTAAGACCAGTAGCAATATAACCCACCTCTCCTGTGTTTAACGCTTTTACCTTTTTCTTTGCCAGAGAGAAAACACCTATTTCTTCGGGAACTGAAGCGGTTTGTGTTGCAAGAAATTTTATCTTCCCTCTTTGTGAAATAAGATCTGAGGAAAACCCTCCGTCAACAACCCTTACAAGAGCAACTACTCCTAAGAAATCATCATAAAAGGTATCAAATACCAAGGCACGAGATGGCGAGATCTCACTCCCCTTTGGTGCTGGTACCCTATTTACAACCTCCTCTAAAAGTTTTTCAACACCCTCTCCTGTTTTTGCAGATACTTCCAGTATTTCATCCTCACTAAAACCAAAGGTATCACTCAAATCCTTTTTTACCTTTGAAACATCCGCACCCGGAAGATCAATTTTATTTAAAACTGGAATTATTGTTAGATTGGCATCAAGAGCCTTGTATACATTTGAAACAGTCTGGGCTTGAATTCCCTGACTTGCGTCAACAACAAGAATTGCTCCCTCACATGCTGCAAGTGAACGAGACACTTCATAAGAAAAATCAACATGCCCTGGAGTATCAATAAGATTTAGTTGGTATTCCTCACCATCTTTGGTATGACTCATTCTAACTGCCTTAAGCTTAATGGTAATTCCCTTTTCTTGTTCGAGGTCCATACTATCTAATACTCGAGATGTTAATTGGCGACCCGTAACAGTGCCTGTAAGTTCAAGAAAACGATCAGCCAAGGTTGATTTTCCATGATCCACATGGCTGATAATACAATAGTTTCTAATATTTTGTTGCTTAAACATAACGCGTTCTAGAGTCAATATTATACTTACAAACCTGAGCGGCTCTTTTTCTATCACGGTGCTTCGTATAAGGAAGAGACAAAAGAATGAATCTATATAAAGAACTTTTAATATTTATGTTTAATCTCCAGCAATCCCCGTTCCAAACGACGTAATTGTTGTGTTTATCACTCCTTCTCTCTGTTCCCTTTTCATGAAGTAGCCTTAACTTGTTGGAGATACCAATACGAGTAAGCCAAAAGGACATCCACCTAAGTACATCGCTATCATATGAAGTTAAAGAGAAACGAGCACGACCTTGATTCAGACCATAACTGCCCTCTGCATCTATGTACCCAGTGGCGAATGCCAAAGAGGTAGAGAACTTTTCCGTGACCCATTCCCAATAATTTGTACCTTTGCCTAATAAAAAATCAAATGACCTATTGAGAAAGCAATTAATATGATAACTGTCGGACCTTTGGTTATAGGAAACACGGACCCCCCCATACGGCTCAAACAATTCTTTAACAACATCCACTTGAGCTCTTTTTGTGGTATGACAACGAACTACTACCGTCTCTGTATTTAAACTTGGGGGTAAATATACATTTAAATCTCCTAGTGCAAAACCTAACATGTATGCCTTGAGTTCAACAGAACCGTTAAAATCAAGCTTTGTATATCTAGACCGAGCTTGGCTAGAACTTCTCTTCGATATGCCATATTCGACAAGACGATTAAGTATTGTTGTAGAACTACAACCAAATAATTTTCCAATCTGCTTAGGGCTATGCCCCAGATTACAGTACAAATCAAAAAGCTTTTTCTTGTTAATATTTATCTTTGAACGTGACATAACACTTGGAGTATAGCTGATTCGAATAACTTCTCAACTAAGCATCTAACACTTCAGAAACAACTTCTGAGGTATCTGCTCCTGCATTTGCTGCTCTTGGTATCCATCTGATTGCTAGCTTATAGAGAAGCTGTATCTCTTCAACCTTAAATATCCATGTGAAAAATAGATAGGAAGCTACACCACTAATACCGGCAAGTCCTGTAAGAATAAGTAGAGGAATAACCCTAGATGTATCAAAAACTGAGAAATCCAGAAGCTTCATAGGTATATATAAAGAAAAGCCCATGAGTACCGCAGATATAGATATTTTGATAAATGGCATAAAAAGCTTTTTAGTGTTAAAACCTCCAACCTTTTTGCCAAGTAAGAAAAGCATAACAAGCATATCTAGTATTGCTGCAAATGAATAAGAAAGAGCTATAGACCATACTCCCCAACCCAAACCTTTTACAAAGAATAAGGATAGAGAGGAACTAAAAAGAATTGTAAAGAAATTAACTTTCACAGGAGTCTTTGTATCCTTTAATGCAAAAAAGGCTCTCGTTAATAAATAGACTGTACTTTGGGCAAAGATAGAAATGCTAAAAAGAGCCAGTGTGTATGCTGTTTCAACAGTGGCTTCCCACGGAAATTGTTTTGCACCAAAGACAAGTCGTACAACAGGAAACTTAAGCACAAACATGACTACACTTGCAGGAACAACCAAGAAAAGCATTTGATGGAAAGACGTCAGAAATGTATTTTTAAACTTCTCCTTGTCCTTCGGAGAAGACACACCCGCCAAAGTAGGGAGTGCTGCAAGAGCGATGGAGGCACCAAATAAGTTAACAGGGAAGGATTGGAGTTGATCTGCAAATTTAAAAATTACTGCAGCTGATGTTGCAACCAATATTGCCAGGGAATTGTTAATGATGGAGGAAACCTGGACTAGAGCAGAACCAAATATTCTAGGTGGTAATAACTTAAACACTTGTCTTACACCACCATCACTCAAGTCCAACTTCAACTTGTATTCAAAAGCCACCTTCTTTAAAAGGGGTAATTGAACTAAAAGATGAAGACCTGCACCAATTAGCACACCATAAGCAGGGCCATATATACCATACTTGGGAGTTAGCAACACAATTCCTAGAATCATTCCTATGTTGTACATAACGGGGGCAAGAGCTGGAAGAACAAAGTGTTTGAAGGATTGGAAAAGACTTGTAAGAAAACTACTTAAAACAAGGATAAACTGTGCACCCACCATTATTCGCATAAGATTTGTTCCCAGTACCACCTGCTCCTCCGTAAATCTACCGACAGATAAGACTCTAATTATGGAAGGGGCAAAGATCATAACCAAGGCACCCAAGAAACCAAACGCCAACAAACTAATATTTATCATAGAAGATGCTGTCTCCCAAGCAGAATCTTCATCTTTTTTAAGTAGGTCTGTAAAAACAGGAATGAAAACAGTAGAAATAGTCCCAACAACAATCAAAGAATATATAAAACTTGGAATTTTATCTGCAGTATAAAAAACGGTTAGGTTTTCAGAGATACCAAAATTGGCAGCTAAAAGCCTGGATCTAACAAGACTGAGAATTGCTGAAACACCGTAAGTAAAGGCAATAATAGAAGCCGCAGAAATTATAGACTTCTGCGTGCTAAACAAGAACTTTTTTCCATTTCTGAGTGCATTGTTAACCATCACCTCCCCACTATACAGAATATAGGCCGAAATAAGCAATAAGAGTTCCTATTCTTCTCTCCGTGAAGTCAAAACTATCTCTTTACAAGAAACTGATACACCTGTATATTATCGCCGTGGCAAATACAAAATCTGCAAAAAAAGCAATACGTGGAAGTGCTAAGAAAAGAGATCATAATCTCTTTTGGAAAAGACGTATAAGACAAGCACAAAAAAACATCCAAAACCTTCTCAAAGATGGGGGAAATACTGATATACTAAAGGAGAATTTGAGGATTTTGCAAAAACTTGTGGACAAAGCCGCCAAAAAACAGGTAATCCACAAGAACAAAGCTAACAGAATAAAAGCAAGATATGCTCAGAAAATAACTGCTCATGGAGAAACAAAAAAACCTAAAAAAGCAACAAAAACAACCGGTACAAAGAAAAAAACTGGAACAACCAGTTCAAAAGCAAAAACCGGAACCAAAAAAACCACAAAGAAGTCCTAACCTCTTAAACACCGCAGTTCTCCCAAAGATAAAAACAATTGAAAAACACCACCCAAAGATATCTTCAGCTGCTAAACTATTAATAATTTTTGCACAAGTGCTCTTTGTAGCAGCACTAGGATTCAATTCAAAACTAGTAAATGATATTGCATCTCTACAACACGAAGTTAGAAACTTGGAAAACAAGATAATAGAGAAAAAGGGGCGTTTAGCTACTATTGAAGAAACAATAACAAAAACAAAGAGGCTTAAACAACTGGAATCTGAACGCTTTGAACTAACTGAGAGTATTGAAGGGGCGATAGGCTTAATCCCAGATCAAATTGAAATCGTTAGAACACTAACAAAAAAGGATACATTTGAATTGGTAATAGAAACCGACACAGCACTGGAAGCATCAGTTTTGATGTCGATATACTTAGACAAAGACGTAGCTAAAGAAATAGTCCTCAAATCTGCAAACCTTAGTAGTAGTAGTGACAAATTCACAACGGGCTTAGAAATTAGGTTCAAATAATGAAATTCTTTAACTTAGGAGCAACATACGAAAGAGAAATTGAAGGAAAACCCATAAACAATGTTTTGTTTAATAGTGGGTTAGCAATGATAATAATTGCCCTGACATTTATAGCGGGCATAAGACCTGTTTCTGTAGCTTTGGCACAAAACCAAAAGTACAAATCAGAACTAAATTCAATTAAGAAAAACATGATTAAAAAGATTTCCCAAATTGATGTGGAAAGTACAGCAATTATCAAATCCCAAGAGGGTGTGACATTGTTATTTGAAGCAATTCCAAATGAAATCTTATTACAAGATTTTCTTGAAGATCTTGTTATAACCGCCGCAAAATCTGGATTTCTGGTACAACAGATGAGACCTATCGAAACAGAAAGTAGTGCACTTCCACTCGATGTACGTTTTTCAGGCAATATAGAAGATTTACCCAAACTAGTAAAAGCCATAGAAAACAGTATGCCTCGCTTTGTTTCTATTGAGGAAGTAATCACTCAGAGAGGCGAACACGTATCAAGTGTTAGGATGAAACTTATCATATATACACTATGAAAGACTTAATAATTGTAATAAGCACAACACTAATAGCCTTTATTATCTGGACCGCGGTTGAGACAAACAAAGTTGCCAACCAATCTGTGGTACCAAAAGATCTACTTGAAATATCCCTACCTATTAATGGTAGAATAGATACAGAGTATTTAGATAGTCTAAAGGAACCTGTCCATGAACCCTGAAACACAAGCAAAAAACGGATTTAAAACATTTATTGTAACCCTATCAGTATCCCTAGTTGTATTCAGCGCACTTTATTATGTAGTAAATGATGTGTCTGGAAATGTAGATATTGAGGACTACCAAGCCATTGAAAAAAAGGCTGTAGCCTTTGAAGTTGAAAAAGAAGTTAAGGGTGCTAAAACTGAAAGTGCCTTTGGTTTACTAGCAAACACAACACCTTTGGAAGAACCACAGGTGCTAGCAGGAACTGACGACGCCACAACAACCACTGATACCACCACAGCTACAACCACAACTACGACTACAGCAACCACTGATGAAACTGTGGAATCAACAGTACCCGAAACTGGATCAGCTACACTTATGGGAACTCTTGTTTCTGTCGGTTTATTCTCTGTGGCTCTATATTTTATCCTGGTAGGCCCAAGGAAGTTTGCTCTAGCAAGCTTTGAAGATAGAGCAGCTAATCAATAAGAACAGCATCCACCATTAATCTTTTTATCTTTGTACCCGGAGGTGAACATGTCATCAATGTAACTGTGGAATCTCCAAGATAAGCAGGTTTATAACCTGCAAGAGGATCCAACTCCTCTGGTTTCTTGGTTCTTTTCTGTTCTACAGCATAATTGTACTTTTTGTTGTTGTATTCAATTGTGAACTCATCCCCTATATCAAGCGTGTGTATTGTAGAAAATATCGCCATGTAATTTTTGGGATTGTAAAAGGTTGGAAGAACGGAGTGCCCATATAAAAATGTGTTCCCTACTTCTCCAGGATAGGCAGAACCAACATAGTGACCCAAGGAATCTTCTGGGTTTAAGTCAGGCGGGTGTGTTTCTACCTTTGCCCTATCGATATCAAGCTTTGGTACTGTTAAATAATAGTAATCGGGAACATTAGCTTCCCTTA
>CAZTXE010000009.1:0-12507 GCA_964617305.1 uncultured Candidatus Saccharibacteria bacterium
TGGTGAGATAATTAAACTTAGAGAAAATGAAGAGAATGTATCTGTAGATACATTCTGCCCAATTAGTGGTATAGATGTTGATAATGTTGTATTTCAAAAGAAAGGAATACAACTTGCCACAAAGGAAGACAAAATCAAAGCAGTTGATGTTACCTCTCGTAGAATAAAGGGAGGTACAAAGATAGGTGTTGGTTGTATTGTTGTTATTGATGATAAATCCCCCATTGCTGAACTAGAAAGAATGAAACTAGACTTTGTATCCATGTCTGTTCATGTTCTAAGAACACCTTTATCTGTTCTTAAAGGTTACCTATCATTTTTAGGTAAGGAAGAAACAATTAAGAAATTAGACACAAATGAAGTAGATTACCTTAATAACTCTGTAACAAGTGTTAATGACCTTATAAACTTAGTTGAAAACCTACTTGATTTAGTTGAAATTCAAAAGGGATCATTTAATGTAGAAACAAAGCCTCTTGATTTAGATGAAGCTGTGAATAAGGTAGTAACTGAACTTAAAAAGGAAGCTGAAGATAAGAGACTAAAGATTGTATATGCTAAGACACCTACAAACTATCCACTAGTAAAAGCTGATGCAACAAGGATTCTAATGGTTTTAAGAAATCTAATTGGAAATGCAGTCAAATTCACAGAAAAAGGACAAGTGAAGGTTACTGTTACAGATAATAAAGATGGTTATATGCAGGTAGGTATAGAAGATACAGGTAAGGGTATACCTAAGGAAAATATCCCTCAACTATTTGAAAGATTCTATAGAGTAAAGGAAGCACTTGAAATGTCTATGGGAAGTGGATTAGGTCTTTATGTGAGCAAAAAGATTATTGATGAACACAACGGAGAAATCTGGGTTGAAAGTGCAGTAGGAAAGGGTTCGACATTCTTTTTTAAACTTCCAGTCATAGCCTAAACACTAGGTAAATACTTATTGATCTTTTCTTACTTTGATGTTTGTTGCTGACTTACCTTTTCTATCTCTAAGGTAGAAGAGTTTAGAACGTCTAACTCTACCTTTTTTAAGGACTTTTATATCTTCTATGTTTGGGGAATAAAGTGGGAATATTCTTTCAACACCTACACTAGCGGCACCTATCCTTCTTACCATGAAGGTCTTTGATACTCCTGATCCCTTCTTTGCTATAACAATACCTTCAAAAGGTTGTGTTCTTCTGTACTCCTTACCTTCATAGATCTTGTATAGGACTCTAACAGTATCACCTACTCTAAACTCAGGTACCTCTGGTAAGGCATCTTGAGTTACATTTAAATCTTTATTTTCAGTTGTTTCTTGTTTGTTGTCTGCTTCAGCCATGTTTGGTTCCTTTAACCCTGTGAGATTAACAAATTTATGAGGTCTTTTCAAGCAATAAAGGGAAGTTCTATGCTTTTACTGCAACCTTGGATTTAACAGCAATTTTTAACTTTGATGTGGTTGCTGATATTTCAACAACATCGTCTGCTACTAGTTCATTTTTAATAAGCATTGAAGACAGTGCATTTTCAATCTCCCTTTGTATAAGTCGTCTTAACGGTCTAGCACCATATTCTGCGTTGTATCCCTTTTTAACAAGATACTTTGTTGCTTTCTTATTAACACTTAGAGTTATCTTATGTTCATCTAGTAGTTTTTGTGTCTTCTGAAGCTCTAGTTCAGCAATTTCCTCTATTTCATCCATTGTAAGGCTCTTAAATACAACTGTTTCATCAAGTCTGTTTAGAAATTCCGGTTTGAACTTGTTCTTTAGTGCCTTCTGAATCTTTCTTTCAATTTCTGAATCAGAAATAGATCTCTTACCTTCACTACCAAAACCTATTTCAGCCTTACGCAGAAGATCTGATCCAATATTTGAGGTGAGAATGATAATTGTGTTTTTAAAGTTTACTGCTCTACCCTTACTATCTGTTAATCTACCGTCTTCCATTATTTGTAGTAGCGAGTTGAATACATCAGGGTGTGCCTTTTCCACCTCATCTAGTAGAACAATGGAAAATGGTTTTCTTCTAACAACCTCTGTTAATTGACCACCCTCATCAAATCCAACATATCCTGGAGGGGATCCTATCATCTTGCTTACAGAGTGTTTCTCCATGTATTCACTCATATCAAGACGTACTATCATATCGTCATTACCATATAGTACCTCTGCTAATGCTTTGGAAAGTTCTGTCTTACCTACACCTGTAGGACCTAAGAACAAAAATGTTCCAATTGGTCTCTTTGGATCCTTAAGCCCTGTTCTTGCACGTCTAATTGCCTCAGATACCTTTGTTACTGCTTCGTCTTGTCCTACGACACGTCCGTGTAGCAACTCTTCTAATTTAAGAAGTTTTTCCTTTTCTTCCATACTTAGATCTTCAACAGGAATTCCTGTCATTCGAGCAATAACAGAAGCAATGTCCATACGGGTTACATCAGGAATCTCTTCTAACTTTGTCTTTGTCCAGATTTCCATCAAATCTTCTTTGACTTTTTCAAGATCCTTAAGTTTGGCCTTCATACTAGCCTTGGCTGCATCTGTAACATCTTTTTCACGAAGACTGTCCTTTATAACCTTAATTTCATCCTCAACTTGCTTTAGATTCTCAGGCTCTTGAACCTGAGAAAGTCGTACCTGTGCACTTGCTTCATCAACAACATCTATTGCCTTATCAGGAAGAAACCTATCACTAATATATCTTTCAGATAGTTTCACAGCGTGTTCTATAGCTGCATTTGTAATCTTTACCTGATGATGATCCTCATATCGTTCACGAAGACCTTTTAATATGGCAACGGTATCTTCACTTGAAGGTTCTTTTACAAGAATTGGTTGGAAACGACGTTCTAAAGCTGCATCTTTTTCAATTCTCTTTCTATATTCATCAATTGTTGTAGCCCCTACCATTTGAAGCTCACCACGTGCTAAGGCTGGTTTTAACATGTTAGCAGCATCTATAGCCCCTTCTGCGGCTCCTGCACCAACAACTGTGTGAAGTTCATCTACAAATAGTATTATTTGTCCTTGAGCATCAACAACTTCTTTAATAATTTCCTTGAGTCTGTTTTCAAACATTCCTCTGTGTGAGGTTCCAGCTAGAACTGAAGCAAGATCTAATGCAAATACCCTCTTACCACGTAGTGGTTCAGGTACCTGACCTTCTACTATCCTTTGTGCAAGTCCTTCTGCAATAGCAGTCTTACCTACACCAGGATCTCCTATTAAAACAGGGTTATTCTTTGTTCTACGGGATAATATGTGTACTACACGTTCAATTTCTTCCTTCCTTCCAATCACAGGATCAAGCTTATCTTCACTAGCACAGTCTGTAAGATCTCTTCCAAACTTATCAAGGTTTGAAGATTTCTGACTTTGTTTTTGAATTTCGTTATAACAAACCTCACACAAAGCCATATAGACCTGACGACCATCTACTATTCTATTTGTGGATATTACCGCGGGTTTCTGACCGCACCTGTGACATACAACCATTAACTTATGTTAACCTCATTGGCAGTTTAAGTCAATGAGTGCTATGCGCTTAATGCTCCCAGACATCCCCTACATATGAATCTGAAAGAACAGGCATCTTTTTAATAAATAGTGCCCCAGCTCTTTCCATTTCCTCCACCTGCATTATCGACCATTTTTCTGCCTGATCGTTTCTTACCTCACACACAATTTCGTCATGTACTGTGTGCGTTACCTTGGCGTCTATTCCTTCTTTTTTAATTCTTTCGTCAATGTATACAAGGGCAAACTTGATCATATCAGCAGCCGTTCCTTGGATCGGGTGGTTTTTGGCTTGCCTTTGAATTGAACCATTCTTTCTTCTAAAGTCCGGGTCTGTCTTTTCAGGTTTCTTGTACCAACGCTTCCTACCCATTGCTGTGGTACTCCAACCCTTCTTTACAGCACTATCCGCCATTCCATCAAGAAACTTTCTAACATGAGGAAAGGCTGTGAAATATTTCTTCATGTAGTCTTCCCCTACCTCTGGGGTTACTTCTAACCTACGGGCAAGACCCATTGGACCCATGCCATACATCAGACCAAATCCAATTGCCTTTGCGGCTTGTCTAAGTTCTGGGAATTTCTTCTTAAAATCCGGGACATATTCCTTGTTAAACATCATTGAAGCTGTGAAAGAGTGCATATCAAGACCATCATTTAGACCCTTAAGCATTGTTTTGTCTCCAGAAAGCTCTGCTAAAATACGCATTTCTTGTGAGGAATAATCAGTTGTAACAAGCTTATATCCAGGAATTGGGTTAAAACAGCTTCTAAAAGGAGCATCCTTTGAACGAGCTGGTATTTGTTGTAAGTTGGGGTTGTTACAAGCAAATCTACCTGTTGCTGTCCGTAGTTGGGAGAAGTTCGGGTGAAGTCTCTTTGTTTTTGGATTTACCTTTTCAAGCAAGGTTTCACCAAAGGCTGAGAGAAGTTTTTCAAAACCACGATACTCCATGAGCTTTTTTGCAACGGGGTGATCACAGGATTGAAGTACAGCAACGCCAGTTGAGTCCAAACCTAAATGTAGCCTGTTATTAAAAAGATCCATTAATTGCATCTGACTATTTATATTAATTGCATCAGATAAACCATTTGAACTAAACATGTCTGTCTGACTTACTGAGTAATGAGGCCGTACCATTTCCTGAAACTCCTGCGCTAACTCATCTCTTTTCACTTGTAGGTTGGAAAGAATACCCCGCCATTTCTTTTTATCTAAATATATTCCATTTAATTCCATGTCCCCCACTACAGTTGTTACAGCAAACTCAAGCTTTGCTACCTTAATTAAATCTTCCTTTTTAAGTTTTGGCCATTGTTGCTGAAAGATTGGAAAAAGAACAAGTGTATCAAGAGCAGAGTATTCCAGTTGGGCTTTACTAAAATCCTGACCTAAATGTAATTGTGTGAAGGTCTTTCCTACTTCCTTTGTTAAATCCAAGTCTAAATATCTCTGGGTTATTCCCAAAAGACCAAAGGAAATACCACCCAAGCCTGCGGATAGTATTTGTTCTGCCAACATAGTGTCATAGATGTTTGAAAGCTTTATATCAAAGTTTGTAATTAGCATTTTATAATCAAACTTTGCATTTTGTAGTATTTTTAAAGTCTTTGGATTTTCTAAAAGTTTTTTGAATCTTTCATTCTTTGCTAGATCTAGTTTATGGGCATCAAAGATATAGGACATTGTTTCATTACCAACCTGAACAAGTAAAACCTTGGCTGTATGAGGATCAAGACCAGTACCTTCAGTATCAATTCCAAGAATCTTTTCTTTTTCTAATACATCAAGAGCTTTATTGGCAGCCTCTTCTGTCCGAATGTATTCATATTCAGGTTTATCAGGATTAAATTTTAGTTCCACTGCATAACTATTCTAGGATAACTTGGAGTGTATTTGTAGTAATCTTACTTGCTTAATTCATCGCCAAGAATTTTAAGTGTGATTTTTGGTTCTGCTTTTCCTTTTGTTCCTCTCATTACTTGTCCCAATAAGAACTGAATGGAGGCTTCCTTTCCTTTTTTAAAGTCAGCTACCGTGTCTGGGTTGTCCTTTATTATCTTTATAATAATCTTTCTTAACTCTTTTTCATCACCCAGTGTGGTAGACGCATCTTCAACCATACTCATAAATTCTGAGACTTCCATCTCTCTATATTCAGGTTTGTTTATTAATAAGTTAGCAAGCTTCTCTGGATCAATATTCTGGGTTGCAAGTTCTTCAAATATTGGAAGTATTTCAAGTCCTGAACCGTAAGATAGAAACGCTGCATTTTTTTCACTAAGATTATATTGAGTCATAAGTCTTTGCTTTATATCATCAGGTAATTCGGGAAGAAATGTTTTTAATTCTTCTATGTATTCGTCTGTGAATTCCATAACTGGTATATCGGGCTCTGGGAAGTATCTGTAGTCATGTGCATCTTCCTTACCTCTTTGAGGTACTGTTTCATTACTAGATTCATCAAATCCTCTGTTTTCTTGATCAGGGGTATCTCCCGCCTCAAGTATTTCTCTTTGTCTTTTAATTTCAGCTCTGACTGCTCTTTCCATAAACTTGAAAGAGTTAATGTTTTTAATTTCTACCTTATATTCAGGTAACTCCTCTAGTCTTTCCATTTCAGAGGAGCGTAGAGAAATATTTGCTTCAAGTCTCATTTGACCTTTCTCCATGTCCCCATCTCCAATTTTTAGTAATCTAATTAAGTCTTGTATCTTTCTGCTAAATTCAACTGCATCAGTAATAGTTGTAAATGTAGGTCTGGTAACAATTTCTACAAGAGGCATACAGGATTTATTAAAATCAATAAGTGTCTTCCCATCTTTATGAATTGACTTAGCTGTATCTTCTTCTAAATGAATTCTTTCTATATCAACATGTTCTCCGGAAGAAAGCTCCATAACACCGTTTTCACAAAAAGGTAATTGGTATTGGCTTATTTGATATCCCTTTGGAAGATCGGGGTAAGTATAGTGTTTTCTATCAAAACGAGAGTTGTTATTTAATCTGCACTGCAGGGCCAAACCCAAAAGTTGTGCCATCTTTACAGCATCTTTGTTTGGAACAGGAAGAGCACCAGGTAATCCCAAACAAACAGGACATGTATGGGAATTGGGTTCTTCTCCATAGATATTTGCATCACATCTACAAAACATTTTTGTTTTTGTTTTAAGATGCAAATGTATTTCTAGTCCTAAGACTAATTTGTATTCACCTAATAGTTGTTCTTCTGTCATTTTTCCAAAGCTTCCGAGGTACTCCGAGGTAGCTGTCAAACTTGTACTCCTAATTTGCTAAGCGCGTTTCTTAAATCACTAATCCCACCCTTTAACATATGGTGAGGAGGTTCGTAACCTGCTTCATGAACAAGGGAATTTCGCATAAGATGCGCTTTCCAGACCTTGTCGTACATCCTTGGATCAAACTTTGTATCTCTTGCTGCTCTAATTCGGTCAGCCATTTTATCTCCAGGTACAACATCTTTTAGTGCAGTATCTAAGGTTTTATCTGCTGCAATTAGAGCCTGCCTTAATTGGCTGGGTTGACCACCTTGTAACAATATATCTATCTGCTCCCATTCTCTCTTTATTAAATCTAGTTTTTCTGATGACACTGTGGAACTACCACCTGCAATACCACCGAATAATTTATCAAATAATCCCATTATTTATTCTCCTTTAAATCAGGAAACTTTTTGTGATAATCAGTTTCTTGTTGAAATTTATGTACAACGCTAAAAAGTTTATCTTCGGAGAAAAAAGGCCCCATGACTTGAGCCCCTACAGGTAAATCCTCACTAAAACCTACAGGAAATGCAAGGGAGGGTATACCAGACATGGAAGCGGGATCTTGTAACATATCAATTAATTCGCCCCAAATTGGATTTGTTGATGAAGCTCCTAATTTTTGTGCTACGGAAGGTAAGGTTGGACCTATTATTACATCTACATCTTCAAATTTTGCATCAAAGTCTTTTCTAATTAGTGTTCTAACCTTTTGTGCCGTTGAATAATACTGATCGTAATAGCCAGCACTCAAGGCATATGCCCCAAGCATCATTCTCTTCTTTGCTTCATTACCAAATTCAGTTCTAGGATGACCAAATCTAATACCATCAAAACGGGCTAAATTGGATGAGACCTCTGATCTTTGAACAATTGTATATACAGCCAAAGCATATTTAGGATCGAGTAAATCCACATCGACAACCTTAGCACCTAATTCCTTAAACTTATCAATTGCTTCATTCACAACTTTGACTACACCTGGATCCATTTCTTTTGTAAAGAAAGTGGTTGCTCTACCAATAGTTAAACCAGCCATAGGCAAATCATCTATTACATCTGCATACTTAGGTACACTTTCGTTAGATGAAGTTGCATCATAACTATCCTTACCAGAAATAACTTCCAGAATAAGTGCTGCATCCTCAGCTGTTTTTGTCATTGGTCCTGGTGAATCAGTGGAAGAACACATAGCTATAACTCCATATCTACTAACTCGTCCATATGTAGGTTTTAACCCTGTTATTCCACACCAAGAAGCGGGACATCTAATACTACCTCCTGTATCAACACCTAGCCCAAATATGGTCATGTGGGCTGCAAGAGCAGCCCCTGTTCCACCGGATGAGCCACCAGGAAGTCTTGTAACATCCCAAGGGTTTTTTGTTGTAAAAAAATCAGACTGTTCAGTGGAACCACCATGAGACCAGGCATCAAGGTTAGTTTTTCCAATAAGAATTGCTCCAGCATCTTTTAATCTTTGTGTAACAGTAGATTCGTATGGGGGTAAATAACCTTTTAGAACGTTAGAGCTTGCGGTTGTTTCAACACCCTTTGTTGAAAAGTTATCTTTACAAACATAGGGTATGCCCAAAAGTGGTTGATCATTAAACGCTTTGTTTCCATTCTTTTTAATTAGTTCATCAGCCTTTTCTGCTTCCTCTAAGGCATCTGCTTTTCTTGTTGTGACAAAGGCCTTAATTTCATCATCAAAGATTTCTATTTGTTCAAAACAGTCTTTAACCAAATCAACAGAGGCTATTTCACCAGCCTTTAACTTTTCAAGGGCTTCAACTAAGGTGTATTTATTAGAATTTTCCATGATTATTCTCTATCAAAAACTGCTTCCGTACCAAAATGCCCATCTATATCGTCATTAGCATTTTGTAGGACATCGGCAACTGGGAGCGAATTAACAACACTGCCATCCTGGTATACGTTGGAAAGTTCTGTAACTTGATAAGTCTCAGTAACATCACTAGTATCTAACTCATTTATTACATCCATATATGCGAGAGTATCTGTTAAAAGTTTTGAGAATTCTTCTACTTCAGCATCAGTTAACTCAAGGGAACTAAGATCCGCAACCTTTCTTACATCTTCTTTTGTAATAGTATTGTCAGACATCAGAGTTATTATAAGGTGTCTAAAGAGTTGTAGCAATGGATCTTACATCTGGTAATGTTATCCAGGCACACGCATTTCCAAACCCAGTTTTATCTATGTTAAAAGGATTAATTTCCTCTACATTAGTAAGAAAGACTAAGATACAATAATTTTTCTTTTTCTTTTCCAACATCCAGTTATTTATATCTCTGTTATCAGTATCAATACCAATTTCCTTACCATACTTTTTAAATATTTCTTCATAAACAGATTCACTTAAAGAATCGTATTGAATTACTTTTGCAACTATTGCTTTTGCTGTTACGGGGCATCCAGAATCTTTAAAATACACAGAGTCTCCCTCAGAGATCCTATTCCATGGAGCCACTCTATTTACATACCAACGGCTTTCTATAGTTTTGACGCCAGAAAGAATCATGTCTAATAGTTTATATTTGCGATTAAGGTAAGCAATGTGGTCCATTACATACCTTGCAATCTATTAATTCTTTCCTCTACAGGAGGGTGTGTATTAAAGAGGTTTGCAAACATTCCATTACTCTTACCTTTTAGTGGATTACTTATGTATAGATGTGCGGTTGCACCGTTTGCTGCTTCAAGGATATCTTTATCACTTGATATCTTAATTAGGGCATCAGTAAGACCTTTTGGATGACGTGTAAGCATAACAGCAGAGGCATCTGCTAGAAACTCTCTATTTCTACTGATTGCAAGTTTAATTAGGGTTGCAATTATTGGACTAAGAATTATTAAAACTAAACCTACAATCATTAATATTCCCCCACTAGATTTAGAACTTTTCTTTCTTCCTCCATAAAACATTCCTCTACTAAACCAATCAGCAAGTAGGGTTACTGAACCAACAAGGATACTAACAACAGACATAAGTAAGATATCGTAGTTTTGAATGTGTGATAGTTCATGAGCTATAACTCCTTCAAGTTCTCTCTTCTCAAGTTTATGTACAATACCTGTTGTAAAACAAAGTACAGCATGTTCAGGATCACGACCTGTTGCAAATGCATTAGGAGCAGAGTCATCAATCATATATATCTTAGGTTTAGGTAAACCTGAGGCAATACACATATTATCAACAAGCTTATGCAGGTCGGGAGAGACCTCAAAAGGTACTTCCTTAGCACCAGATATTGCAAGAACCATCTTGTCAGAGTTGTAATAGCTTATAAATGAGGTAATTCCAGAAAAAATAAGAGCAAATCCAACAAAGGCAACACCACTACCCTCAAAGTAATACTGCCCAACAAACCAACCTATAAATGTTATAATCGCAGCGAAACAAATCATTACTATCAATGTAGTTCGCTTGTTCTTATCAATATGTGAGTAAACGGATTGCATTATAAAGTTAGTATAAACCAAATCAAAGCAATACTCAGAAAGAAATGGAGGCTTAGTATGAACGGGCAGTTAGATTGGTTAAGTGCGTTGGTGTGGGTACTGTTTGGTATCCTTGTAGCGGGCTGGCTTGCAACCGTGTTTTGGAAAGCGTGGCAGTCCAATAAAAAAGATCGAAAGTTGGTAGCTTTTCCTGATGTGACCGAAGAAACGCAGATTCCAGTTGTAGGAGTAAATTGGACGCTTACCTCCGATGGAGCCGCAGAGTTCAACCGCCACTGGACAGCGTTTGTGGAAAAACAAAAACCGCTACCCTCAGAATCGCTGCCTGTTACAGACAAGGCAGGCCGCAAGAATGATCTTTTCATGTGGCTCATTGCTGATGCATTGGGTCGGAATTAAAAATTTAGGAAGCCTCGAAGGTGATGATGTTAGAAATTCACCTTGGGGGCTTCACGTTCAGCTTCTTCTACTTCAAAAAACTCTTTCTTCTTGAATCCAAACATTGGTGCAACAAGATTGTTAGGAAAAACTACAATCTTTGCATTAAAGTCTCTAACTGTTGCGTTAAAGAACTGTCTTGAATATGCAACCTTATCCTCAGTATCACTTAATTCCTTTTGAAGATTAACAAATCCCTCTTGAGCTTTAAGTTCAGGATAAGCTTCTGCTACTGCAAAAAGTGTTTTTAAGGCACCTGTTAACTGATTGTCTGCTTTACCTGCTTCTTCAGGAGTTTGTGCTCCCATAAGTGCAGAACGAGCCTTTGTAACATTCTCAAATACTTCTTTTTCATGTGTAGCATAACCTTTTACTGTGTTAACAAGATTTGGGATAAGATCTATTCTTCTTTTTAATTGAACATCAATCTGACTCCATGCTTCATCAATACGAACAACCATCTTTGCAAGAGAGTTATATAAACCTAATAGATAAGCAGCAACAACAACTAGTAATATGATCGGTAACGTAAACATTCCTAAAACCATTTTATAAATTCCTTATAAATTTCTACTAAGCAAATTATACATCTTGGAGTCTGTATTCAAAACATCCTTTGCTGTACAACCACCTCTTCGTGCTACATCAATACCATATTTCATTAGATGTAGATCACTTGTTGAATGGGCATCTGTATTTATAACAATTTTGATACCTTCCTTTAATGCATCTCTAACTAGATGATCAGGAAGATCTAGCCTTGTTGGGTGAGAGTTTATTTCAAGTATCTTGTTATGTTTTATAACTTCTGCAAATACCTTGTTCCAATCTATGTCCAAGGAGTTTCTTTCATTTATTAGTCTTCCTGTGGGATGGGCAATGATATCAACTAGTGGGTTTCTTATAGCAGAAAGAAGTCTTTCTGTTGCAAGCTCTCTATCTGAATCAAACGCTGTGTGTATACCAGCAATAACATAATCAAGTTTTTCCAGTAATTCATCGGGCATTCCCAAGGTTTTATCCTTTAATATGTTTACCTCATATCCGTAAAGGATCTTAATGTCGTCATATTTCTCATTAAGCCTTTCTATTTGCATTCTTTTCTTATCAATGATTCCAAGAACCTCATACTTACCTCTACTTTGTACACTTGGTGCATGATCAGCATTTCCTAGATATTCGTAACCCAGTTCTCTTGCTGCTGTTACCATTTCTTCCAATGTATTTGTCCCATCAGAATCTGTTGTGTGAACATGAAGATCTCCCTTAATGTCCGAAACTTCAATAAGTTTTGGTAACTTACCACTTTGTGCAAGATTTATTTCATCCTGCCCTTCTCGAAGTTCTGGAGGTACCCACTCCAAACCTAAGTGTTTGTAAAAATCTTTTTCATTTGAAAACTTATTGAGTTTCTTCTCACCTTTTTTTCCTTCCTTCACACCATATTGAGAAAGAGACATACCTTGTTCTAAGGCATGTTGTCTAAGTTTAATATTGTGTTGTTTGGAACCTGTGAAGTGTTGGAGCATTGATCCATAGGAATCAACAGCAGAGACAAGGATATCAACCTGAGCACCAACACTAAGAATTACGGTGGACATACGATCTCCCTGAGATTCAATGTCTTTAATCTCAGGAAACTTAACAAAATAATCAATTACTTCTTTAGGGGAATCTGAGGAGACAGCAATATCTATATCACCAACAGTTGATGCACGGCGTCTAAGTGATCCTAGGGCTTGAGCATCAACAACCTTATCATGTTCCCTAAGGTAGGTTACTACCCTAC
>CAZTXE010000010.1:0-12378 GCA_964617305.1 uncultured Candidatus Saccharibacteria bacterium
AAACACCACCCAAGCCAAAACCTGTGGTTGCTCCAAAACCCCCTCAGAAGCCAAAGGTAGCACCGCTAGTTTCCCCGCCTAAGCCTCCTGTAACCAAACCGGATACTCCTACTATCAAGCCTGTGCCTAAGGTTACTAACACTCCAGTTACTCCAAAGCCAATCGTTAAAAAAGAAATTACTCCAGTTGCTGCAAAATCTTACAGACCTGATGTTCCTTCAAAGCCTTCCCCAGCAGTAGAGGCTAGTCCTAAGGTCCCTATTAAACCAAAGCCTCTTGAAGCAGCCAGGAAAGTTCCTTTTGAAAATAAAACTACAGTGGAACCGTCTACAAAGAGTGTTGCTGTTGAACCTGCAAAGGTGGAATTAAAGGAAGAGCCCTCAACTTTTTCAAAAAAGAAACTCGTTATATACATTGCATTAGGTATTGTTGTTGTGGCAGCCCTAGGTTTGGGTTATTACATGTTTTTTGTACGCACCAGTGACTCTAATCCTGTTGAAGAGGTAGTGGAGGAGGTTATGGAAGAAGAGGTAACAGAAGAGGAAGTTGTTAAAGAAGATGTTCCTCAGGATACAACAAGCCTTAGATATCTAAAGAACACATTTAAGGAGTTGGATGGGCCTGTGTCTACATTAGTTACTGATATTACCTTTGAAGATGATATTAACCTAGACGAGAACAAGTCCGAACTTTAATCAAGTCTTGGAAATAGTGGTTTTGTTGCTTTCACTTTACCTGCATCAAATATCTTTAGGATCTTTTCTGCAGTCTCAGGCATAAAGGGTTTCAGTGTTTTTGCAATTCTCACCAATGTTGTTATTTCAAAGGAAATTTCTGCCACCTTTTCCAAAGGGGATTTCCATGGTTCATGTTCGTTAATATGTGCATCCACTTTAGATATTAATTCCCAAATCCTTTTAAGAGTTAGATCTGTTCTAAACTGTTTGTCCATATACTCAAAGGGGGTTTCATCAAATTCGATTTTCTCAAGTTCTGTTTTTTTGAGTTTGAAGTCCATATTTTCAGCTAACTTAGCTACACGTGATACGGTGTTTCCCAGCCCATTTGCTAATTCGCCATTATAGACTTCTTCAAAGTGTTTTATTGAAATGTCAGCATCTTCCACTATTGGACCATATCTTAGTAAATAGTATCTAACAGCGTCCGCCCCGTATTTTTTAACAAGTTCTGATGGTTGAATAACGTTTCCCTTAGATTTACTTATCTTTTCCCCATTTAGATTTATAAAACCATGTACATATACCTTATCTGGTAACCTGTATCCAACACTTTTTAACATTGCTGGCCAAAGTAGTATGTGCCATCTGGCAATATCTTTTCCTACGAAATGAATTATTTCTGTGTCCTCATCCCAGAATCCTTTTTGGCTGCCAAAGGTGTAGTAGTTAATTAGAGCATCAAACCAGACATATATGACCTGTTCTTCATCAATAGGGCATGTTATTCCCCAAGGGAGTTTGTATTTAGGTCGGGTTACTGGAATATCTTGTAATCCTTGTTTAATAAAAGCTAACATTTCCTTTTTCTTTCCTTCTGGAAAAGCAAAGGAGTCGGAAGATACTAATTCTGTTAGAAAGGAGGAGTATTTGGACCATTTGAAAAAGTAGTTCTCTTCTTCATATTTTTGGATTTCACGGGTTGTGTGATTCGGACATTGGCCATCTTCATTTAATTCAGTCAAGGTTTTGTATGCTTCACATCCCTCACAATAAAGTCCCTCATAAGATCCTTTGTAAATGTCTCCAGCGTCAAACGAAGCCTTAAAGAAGTCAGAAGCTATTTTTTTATGGTCTTTGTCTGTTGTTCTAATAAATCTGTCATAGGATACATTCAAAGCATCTATTTCATCTTTATCTCCCTTAGACACTTCTGTTACATGTTGCAGTGTGGGTAATCTTCTTTCCTTTGCGGCTTTTTCGTTTGTGGTTCCATGCTCATCTGTACCTGTTGTGAAACCAACATTTTCATCACCTTTTTTAAGTCTGTGATAGCGCGCAAAGACATCAGCAAGTATTTTCTCATAGGCATGGCCTATGTGTATCACACTGTTTGTATAATCTATTGCTGTTGTAATGTAACTTTTTCTTTTTGTCATTATGAAGGCCTTTAGTAACTATTTTGCACTTCGCATTTGCAAGAAGATCATAACATAAAGTACTGCGAAAAGTATCAAATTTGGCGTGGTATCGGCACTAAATGCCCGCATAGCTAAATAGATAGATGGCCCTGAGGCTACAAAAAATGTCCATTTCAAAGCATTACGGTACACCTTTCTATTCTTCATATAGGTTGGAGTTTTTTTATTAAAAAGAAAGAACAAAGGTACTGAAAATGTTAGAGCTAAGGCCAAAAACAACGTACCTAGAAACAGAAATATATTGACAGGGGAGTCAGGTGTTTTAAGGGTTAAGATACGAACCCAGCCAACCCAGGCAAGTACCGTAAACGCAATGATTGTATATAGGAATTTGGGCATACTTTGATTTTAGCATCATAGCAATGTAATATGCAGCCGTTCAGTCAATATCACCTTGAAAGGAAGGGTACACCTATGTCCGAATTTTCTCTCACGAAGGAAGAGATTGATATTTTATGTAATGCGATGGTGGCTTCACGTCTATACACAGCTGCATATGTGGAGAAATTGGAGCCCAAAATTACACAGGATGTCGTTAAGGTTCTTACTTTCCTGGTAAAAGGGATTGCCACGCGACAAATTCTTACAGGTTTGGTGAGTTACCTTTACCTCCAGAGAGGAAAGGAAGCTGCTTTGGCAAAAAAACTTATCAAATTTGATAGTGCTTTCCAAAAGTAATAAGTTGCCTCTGCAATAGAATAGGGCCTGGTGCATAAATATATCAGGCTCTGTTTGTTCCCCTTTCACTTTGTTAAAATGGGTTAACTATGGATATACAAACTATATTGATTTTTACCTTTCTTCTTCTTGCCGTGGCTGTAGTTATAGTTGTCTTTGTTTCTAATCAAATGTCATCTCTAAAAGAGGATCTTTCTGAAAAAGAATCTGACAAGGTTTTAATGGAATGGCTTAAGGATATGAGGGGTTCTGTTGATAAAACCCAGGAAACAATGGAAAAGCAATTACAGGATCAACGTAAATCTATGGATGCACAAACAAAGATGATCTGGGAGCGTCTTGATAATGCCGCAAAGGTTATAGGTGGCGTTCAAAAGCAATTGGGTGGGATTGAAGAGTTTGGTAAGGATATGAAGGATCTTAGCAATGTTTTAAAATCCCCAAAGCTTAGAGGTAACCTTGGTGAACGATTTCTTTATGAAATATTAGAAAATTATCTTCCAAAAACAATGTACAAAACTCAATATAAGTTTAGAGATGGTGCTATGTGTGATGCAATGATAGTAACCGACCGGGGGATGATTCCTGTAGATTCAAAATTCCCTATGGAAAACTTTGAGGGAATGCTTAAGGCAGATTCAGAAGATGCTAGAACTAAATTTCACAAAGAATTTATAAAGGATGTTAAAAAGCGCGTAGATGAAATTTCAAAGAAATACATTCTCCCAGAGGAGGGTACGACTGATCAAGCAATTATGTATATTCCCTCAGAGAGTGTTTATTATGAGGCTGTTGTAAGAACAGCTGGGATTGAAGAGTATGCCCAGAGAAAGAATGTACTAATTACCTCCCCTAATACATTTACATCCTTTGTAAACATAGTAATGGTTGGTTATCAACAAAATGAATTAGCAGAGCATGCCACAGAGATATTAAAGGCGCTAGCAGGTATTCAGGTTGAAGCAGAGAAGTTTGGCGATGAACTTGATGTTTTAGATGGCCATATAAATAGAACTACAAAATCAATGGATAATGTTAAGGGTAAGTTTGGAAGATTAACAGGTAAGATAAGTGCGGTAGAGGCCTTAGGGAGTATCGACGACAATGAAAATGAAACGTCGAAGACACTCCCGGAAGGTTGATTTGGGAGCTTTTTGTTATTCGTCCTCGTGGAAATCAATACTGTTGGCGCCTGTAATATAAGGCAAAAGCAGTGTGAATCCAATAAGGGCTGCCAAAAACGCGACGCCGAATAACAAGAAAGTTGGCAGGCTTACCGTGGTTATATCCGTATAGAGGGCTCCATCCGTGGGGGGCCCATCTAAAATAATTTTTTGCACGGTATTTACGTAGAATGTTAACACTTCTTTCCTCCTTGTGATGTTTACTAGACGCTGATGGCTGAATCGGGCTATCGGTAAGGAGTATTTTAACATAATTTCCATTGTGGTGTTTTGATGCTAAAGTGAGTGTATATGGCAAAGATTAAGTTGAATGCATCTCAAAAAAAAGCTGTAGAGTTTGATGTTGGTCCTTTGCTTGTTGTTGCGGGTGCTGGGACAGGTAAGACTAGGGTTATTGCGCAACGAGTAAAGCATCTTATTCAAAAAGAGGGTGTTAAACCTAAAGAGATTCTTGCTCTCACATTTACAGAAAAGGCGTCCGGAGAAATGTTAGGTAGGGTTGATGATGTGATGCCTTTAGGATATGAGGAACCATGGATTAATACCTTCCACTCCTTTGCTGATCGTTTGCTTAAAGCAGAAGGAATTGAGGTTGGATTAGACCCCTCATATAAGATTTTATCCAGTCCTCAGCAATGGATTCTTTTTAGAAAGAATCTTTTCAAATTTGAACTTGAATACTTTAGACCATTGGGTAATCCAACCAAATTCATATCAGCTATCTTAAAATTCATATCTCGACTTCAAGATGAAAATATCTCTGTTGAGGAATTTAAGAAATTTGCAGACGATTTTGATGGGGATAGTGATGAAAAGAAAAGGTGGATGGAACTTGCCAGTACCTATGAAATGTATCAACAGCTAAAGATCAAAGATTCTGTTTTAGATTTTGGTGATTTAATTACCTGGTCTATTAAATTGTTTGTAGAACGACCAAACATTCTTAAAAAATACCAGAAACAATTTAAACATGTTTTGGTTGATGAATTTCAAGACACTAACCACGCTCAATATGAGCTTGTGAAACTACTAGGTTCCGCTAATGCATTGGAAGACAGAAGTTTACTTGTTGTAGGGGATGACTCCCAATCAATTTATAAGTTTAGGGGTGCTGCCATTTCAAATATATTGGAGTTTCAAAAAGATTATCCAAAGGCAGACATGGTAACCCTTCTTAAGAATTATCGTTCCTCACAAGAAATATTAGACCCTGCTTACAAACTTATTCAAAACAACAATCCAGACACCCTAGAGGTTAAGCTTGGTATTTCAAAAGAACTTGTTAGCCAGGTAAAGGCAGTTAGTAATAAACCTCAGGTTGTTCAGTTGGACATTTTAGAAACTGAGGTGGACTTTGTGGTAAAGAAGATACTTGAGATATTGGCTGAGGAATCAGAATTTACCTACAAGGACTTTGCAATACTTGCTAGAGCCAATAGTCATCTAGATCCGTTTGTGTTTGCACTTAGAAAGTATGGTTTACCATACCAGCTTGTTGGTAATAGAGGTCTATATGATAGGGAAGAAGTACGTGATGTGCTTGCTTTATTAAAGGTGGTTGTAGATCCTAGAGACAATATAAGCCTTTATCGTGTTTTAAATATTGATTCCCTAAATATTCCAGGAGAAATAATTTCAAATATATTATCTGAAACACGTTATAAGAAGGTAACCATGTGGGATATTGTTAAAGATCATCCCGTTCCTAGCGTTCAAAACTTTTATAAGCAGATACGAGAGTTTCAAGATCGTATTACAAAGTCCACCCCTAGTGAATTTGTATTTTATGTTGTTAATTCAATTCAATATATTGGGCAATTCCTAAAGGAAGAGACTATAGAAAATCAAATGTGTATAAAGAATCTTGACCTTTTTCTAAATCAGGCTAAAGGTTTTGAAATAAGTTTCAAAATGGATACAAAGGAGATGCCTACTGTGGTTGATTTTGTTGACTATGTAGATCTTCTTATAGAAGCTGGGGATAATCCGGCTCAAGCCGAACTTCAAGATTACGACACTATTAATCTTATGACCGTACATGCTTCAAAAGGTTTGGAATTTCCAGTAGTTTTTATGGTTAATCTTATTGGTGGTAGGTTTCCAACTAGAAACAGGAAAGATATGATAGATCTTCCAGATGATGTGATCAAGGAAACTCTACCTGTAGGTGATGCTCACATACAGGAAGAAAGAAGACTTTTTTATGTTGGTATGACTAGAGCAGAGAAATATCTCTTTCTAACAAATGCAAAAAATTACGGGGGTAAGCGTGAAACAAGACCAAGTGGTTATATTGAGGAAACAGGAATAAAGGCTGTTGAAATGACAGGGGATGATTTAACTAAGGATAAGGATCAGGTAGGTCTCTTTGGAGTTGAATCTGGTTTTAGAGAACCTAAGGCAGAAAAGATAAAGAGTTTTACGCCAAGATTTTTGAGTTATTCTCAGGTGAATACTTACAAGACATGCCCACTTAGATATAAGTATTCATATGTTCTAAACATTCCTCAACCTTCAAACAATGCATTTAGTTTTGGAAATACGATTCACAACACATTAAGAGATTTCCACAGTAAACTTGCCTTTGAAGGTGTTACATTAGACCAATTCATTGAAATGTATGAGACCAACTGGGAACCAGTTGGTTATGACAGTGAAGAGCACAGAGCAGCACAATTTGAACATGGTAAGAAGCTTTTAGAAAAATACTACGAACAAAACAAAGATTCAAAAATAAAACCAATAGGTCTTGAAAAGTCTTTCAATGTGAGAATTGCTGGAACAAAGTTTTTTGGAAGAATAGACCGTGTTGACCCATTACCTGGTGGGGGAGTAGAAATCATTGATTACAAAACAGGTAAACCAAAAACACAAGAGCAGGTAGATAAGGAAGATCAGGTTACCTTCTATGCAATAGGTGCAAAAGAAGCCTTAGGTTATGAACCAAAAAAGCTTAGTTTTTACTTTGTGGAGTCTGGAGAAAAGATTTCAACAACAAGATCAGAGGAAGATTTTAAAAAAGCTAAGGAAGTTGCTGTTAAGGTGACAGAAAAGATAAAATCCGGAAGTTTTGAAGCTAGTCCTGGCTTTCAGTGTGGCTGGTGTGCCTATAAAGACATTTGCCCTTTTGCAAAAAACTCTTAAGGGCTTTTATGCAGAGCCATTAATTTACTATTCCCAAAAGTTACAGTGGAAGTGTTCCATAGACCTTCTGTAATAGTTTTAATATAGGCCTAAGAGGCTTTATGTGTGGATAAGGGAATGAAACTATGTTTCCACCAAATCTTTCTTTAAAGTGGCTAAAACCACCCCAGTTTTTGGTGAAGGTTGGAAATCTATCATCATCCTTTCCTTCAAGATCTAGTATTTCAAAACCAAGTTCCTTAAAGTATAGAAATGACTTCCAGAATAGTTCGTGTCCCTCCTTACCCTTTCTTCCTATATCACTAGTGCCTCCATGCATGAACCACACACAGTTTTTATTTGCTAGGTAATAGATTCCTCCTGCTAGTTGATTTTCTTTGGTATAAGACAGTGCAAGAAATGCATTGTCCCCAAAGATTTCTGTTTTAGCTATCAAATCTTTGAGTGTATTTACATAGAACTTTTGTTTTTTTGCTGTGTGCTGTGCTACCTCATTAAATATCTTAAGTTTTTCCTCAGAAGGGTTTTTGTATATTTCTATCTTTGCTCCCTCACGTTGGGCTCTTCTGATTGCATATTTCCCGCTCTTAGAAACAGCATTCCATAATTCTTCCTCAGTTTTTGTTAGATCCGTATAGATGGTGGCGGGGGGAAGCATAGGATAGTGGCTCTTTCTATAATTTTTTTCTTCAAGGATTTTAATATCCTGTCCAATAGAAGGCTCAATTTTAATAAACAATGCCTTATGTTTTTTACAAATTGTTTCTATTTCTTCTAAATCCTGTGTTGTTAAAGGTTTTGGGTGTTGTATTTTGACAATGGAAAGGAATCCAAGTTTTCTGTGTTCAATGTTTATCCCACTACTTGTTCGTACAGATGTCCAACCAAGTGTTGTGAGGTATTTAGCCCAGTTTTCAGATTGGCGTAATTCCTCGTCGTAATAGGTTACTTTATTAATTTTAGAACTTTCCATCTTAACGTATTGGCCGTGTTGAAAAGTTTGTACATTGAAGGGTTTATTACAAAGTCATATGAGTCAATGAAGGTTATGTGTTTTCCTCCAAATCTCATCTTAAACTGTGTGAACCCAAACCAGGGATCTGTTGTGTCTGTTGGATCATCAAGGGAACCCCACATATCAAAGGTATGGCAACCAAGGTTCTTACCAAGTTCAATAGCTGCCCAACCAACAGCAGAACTGTGTTGTAGGTTTGTCTTTTCGGCAAGAGAACCTCCGTATGGGTAATAAAGTATATCCTCGTGATTAAACAAAAACCAGGCAGAGAGGGGTTTTTCCTCATGTTCTGCAATTAATATATGTGCTTTGTTTTCTTTACTAAACATCTCCCATATAGTTTTGTAGTAGGTTTTTGAGTGAATGAAATATTTTTGGCGGACGGCACACTCATGAAGGATTTCATAAAAGGTTTCAAAATCAGCTTCTGTTGTACCCTTTCTTACAACAACACCCTTTTTAGCAGCATATCTAATGTTATATCGGTGTTTTTTGTGCATGTTCTTAAGGATTTCCTCACTACTCTCATTTAGATCAAGAATTATTGTGGATTTAGCAAATGTGTCCTTTGGAGCTTTAATACAGTGCTTAGCCAGTAATTCCTGTGCTTCATTTCCTGCAGGTGTGTCTTTTTCGACATTAGGTACATCCAAATTAATAGCTACACAGTTTTCTTCTTTGAGGGAGTTTTTCAATGTTTCAAAATCTATTGTTGTAGGGTTTATCTTAGGTGCGTAACCGTAATAGAGATCAGAAAGGGGTATCTTGTGCTTTGTATATTGAATATCACCAACCCTTATAGCTGGTGTACCCATCTTTGTTTTAAATTGGCCCCACAGAGGGGATTGCACTATGTGTGACATCAAAGGGAGTATAACATTTGAGTCTAGTTTCATTGGATATAAATAAAAACAAGGAGAATGACGGCTGTTGACACAGTTGCCATTCCCCTTTGGTGTTTTCAGCTAACTCATTTGGGCAGCAAGCTGAATGTGAGTCCGACGACAATTCCCATCAATGACCAGAACAGCAACTCGAAAGCTACTAGTTCTTCAAGGTCCTTTTGGGGATTTGGAGCGAAGTGCTGACCGATAGCCAACACCATTATCAGGTGCGAAACCCATATTTCGGGTCCAATTACAGTAGCCGTAGCTCCTGCAACCATTCCTATTGGAATGACAACTCCTGATACTAAAAGCCTCCAACCTGAGCACATGTATGCCCAAGTTTCGCGGGTTTGCATAAACCATACCCGTTTCTTCGTCGATTTATCCTGTTTCTTTTTCATTTGGATCTCCTTTTCCGGCTGAATAACCGGTTAAGGGTGTTCAATATTTTTTGCCTTGCAATATACCGGAGAAGGCAGGATCCAACAGGAATCTCACACACCCTATAGTACCATCGGGGTGGTCTTCTGTCAATTTCGGATGGTTTTTGACTTTCCCCCAAATATAGGCTATCGTAAAAACATCTTAGGAAATTGTTTACCCTAAAACGGAGCGGGGTAACAGAGACCTGTTCGCTATCCCTAAGTATTGATAGCGGACAACCGGTCCGCATGTTGTAGGAGGCATGCGGGCCTTTCAACTTGTTATGGAATCTAAACACTATATTACAGGCGCAATAGTTTTATCTTTACTTGCAATAATTTATTTCTTTTTCTTATTTAATAGTAAAAACACAGATATTCCTTTGGAAGAGGTTTCTGAATCAACTGAAACTGAGTATAATGAGCCAATGCAAGAAACAACAAAGAAACAATACGATAACCCCCCAGAAATGGTTTTAAAAGAAAATACAAACTACAAAGCAAAACTCACCACCTCAAAGGGTGAAATAACCGTTGATCTTTTTGAAGAAAAGGTTCCTGTTACTGTAAATAACTTTGTATTTTTAGCAAATGATAGTTTTTATGATGGTGTTGTATTTCATAGAGTAATGAAGGAATTTATGATCCAAACAGGTGACCCACAAGGTACTGGAATGGGTGGTCCTGGATATAGATTTAAGGATGAAGAATTTGAGGGTGAATATACTGCTGGAACACTTGCTATGGCAAATGCTGGTCCTGACACTAATGGTAGTCAATTCTTTATCATGCACAAGGATTATCCCTTACCCCCTAACTATGTGATTTTTGGAAAGGTTGAAGATGATGCAGGACTTTCTGTTGTAGACGCAATTGCAACTTCTCCTGTTCAACCAAGTGCCACGGGTGAAGTATCTGATCCTGTTGAAAAGATTGTTGTCGAGAAGATAGAAATAATTGAAGAATAATTAAACCAATATCTTAAAAGCTTTGTACCATTTTTCCCAAGAATATTCCTGCGCTCTGGCTTTTCCACTCAAACCAGCTCTATTTAATTCATCTTGATGAAATACCTTATTTAACATCTTTCTTGGGTTAGAGAATGCTCTGTGTAAAAACCCTTCATATTTTGTTATATCATCAATTTTTATATCTGGTCTCTTTGTTAGTTTAAGAACACCCCCATCTACCTTAGGTACAGGGGAGAAATCACCTTTGTCTACCTTACCTTTGTATTCAACCTCAAAGAAGGTTTGTACAAAGGTTGCAATGTAGGATGATTTAGGAGATTTTCGTGAGATTTTTTGAGCAACTTCTTTTTGAATAAGAAGTATACAAACCTCAGGTAATTTCTTCATCATAATGATTTCATGAATTATTGGGGATGTTATGTAGTAGGGAAGTGATCCAATTATCCTGAAGTTTCTATTTACAGGATCAAATGTGGGAAGCCAGTTTAAGACATTTGCTTCAATTACTTCAAACTTTTCATAATCAGCATATACATTTATTAGTTTATCTACGAATCTAACATCTATCTCAACAGCTTTAATAAGCATGTCTGAGTGTCCATAGTTATCGATGAGAACTTCTGTAACTGCTCCAAGACCAGGGCCAATTTCTACAACAACTTCACCTTCCTTAGGGTCTAAAGCTTTAACCATTTCCTTTATCTTATGTTTGTTCTTTAAAAAGTTTTGACCTAATTTCTTTTTTGGCGTGAACATAACTTAATTATTACATATTTGTTACAATCAGCCTGATGAAAAATGTTTATATCGCACTAGACAATATAAGAAGTCTTTACAATGTTGGTTCAATCATGAGAACAGCAAGTTTTTTTGGTTTCAACAAAATAATCCTAATAGGATATTCAGGAACAGATTTTAACTTCAAAGGCGAAAAGGTTCTTCACCCACAATTAGAAAAGACATCTTTGGGTGCAGAAGAACATATGGAAGAAATAGTATTCATTGAAAATGCAGAGGAGCTTTATCATTTCTCAAAAGAAAACAATTTAAAGATAGTTTCCATAGAACAACATGAAAAAAGTACATACTTAAAAGACTATGAATTAGAAGACAATTCAATATTAGTTTTTGGTAATGAAGTAAAAGGGGTAAGTGAAGAAATACTAAACATGTCAAAGGATATTGTAGAAATAAAGCAGATAGGAAAAAAGAACTCTTTAAATGTAGCTACTACTGTGGGGGTTGTTTTGGGTAGGATTTCTATATAAATCCTAGGCCTCCAAGCATTATGTTATTTTCTGCTTGGAGACCCTGATTTTTTATCTTTGGCCTATTTTCTTCTCCACATTGCTGGTAACGAAGTAAGAGAAATAGACCTAGGGACTTTTTTTGGGTTCATTGGTTCCCGGATTTTCTCTTGCAGTTTTCGTAGTCGACGCGAGCGGAACTCATCTGCTACCTCTGTGTTACGCACCCAACGGCCACCATGTGTGATGCAGATTGTTCCAAACACACGTTTCACGTTAGCCAGCACCACCGGTTCCCTTGCATAGGGGCGCGTTGATTCTGGTTGGTTACTGGAATGATAAGTCATTAGATACCTCGATTTTTTCCAACTTCCTGTTGCTCTTGGCTGCAGATGTGTAAGCCTTTCACCCATTTCTTAGGCTTGCAGCTTGCTTTGCAGTTTGCAACTGCCTCTGCATTGGTTTCGCCCATTCCGGAAGATTCTCCACGTCTCGCGGTGATAGCCTCTCCAAATTTTGAGAAGGTGTATCCTGGGAAGGCGGGGTCAGTGTATGCCATTTTTATCTCCTTTTATGTCAAGGTTTCTGAATATTCCTTGCTATTATACTAAAACCTCTCTAATTATCAACCTATAGCCCACATGTTAAGTTTTTATTGCCTTTGCTCTGCAT